>JAEWMT010000141.1 GCA_023393095.1 Bacillota bacterium | reverse complement strand
TGTCTGTACAGTCACCGGTTATTACAAAATGATCAATTTGTTTATTCTCCTTAAGCCATTTTTGAAATTCATCTTCCAGAAAACCATTGGTTGAATTCTTTGGAAACAGAAGGTATCCACCAATTTCCTTGATTTCATCTACAATTTCCGCTTCACTGCTGCCCTGCATACAATGTTTTGGATAGGCTTCGAATTCCGGGGATTCTTCAGTGTGATTATCAGCAAATGCAAGTGTCGTAATATGATATTTATCACATTCTCTCATTAGTCTGCATATTTCAGGTATTAGTTTTTCTACGGCTGGGCTCATCAATGCCCCTACCCTGGCAAAGCCATTCACCATATCAACAATTACCAGGGCAGTTTGTGAAGCCGGTATATCGCCTAAATTTACCTTCGGTAAGTCATTCAACATATCGGATAAATCGCTGAGTGTCCGGGCACTATGCTCCAGTAATGTCTCTTTATCAGATAATTTCATAATCAAATCCTTCCTTTCATATCATTATATTATTATCGACAATTCAGCTTATTAAAAAAGGAACACAATAAATCCTACACCTGCCAAAAGCAAAGCTATGCATGCACATACGAACGCCATTAAATTCTTACTTTTGTTAAGATTTTCTCTTTCTTTCTTCACTTTTTCTTTATCAATCTCTTTATTTTCCATAAAAGCCAGTATTTCAGAGTAAGTTTGAATATTGTTTTTCTTTTTAAGCCTTTCTGTCTGAATAGCAAATATAAACATTAAGATACTAAATACTAAAGGTATTAACAATCCCTTTAAACCCAGTAATTTTAATGCAGGTGCTATTGACAAGGGCATCAGCACCATATTTATAATCATACCATTTCCCCAAAAATTAAATTTGTTTCTTGCAACTTCTTTTTTCATCATATCTACATCTCCTTTTACTAATTCGTCTAAGGAAACATTAAACAGAACACTCAATTGTAATATATTATGAATGTCGGGATAGCTTCTTTCATTTTCCCAATTAGAGATGGATTGACGGGATACATAAATTTTCTCTGCAAGTTTTTCTTGTGACAATCCATCACGCTCTCTATAATATTTTATTTGTCTTCCTAGTTCCATTTTATGTCTCCTCATGTAGATATTAAATGATATAATATAAAGAATACTACCAAAGCCCTTTTACATTTAGTGAAAAGTAATTGTAAAAGTTCTTTGACATTGTCTTTAGACCGCATTTACACTGGATTTATTAATTTTTATAATTCTGATCTACTAATGAATCTATTATACTAAATTCTTACATAGAAATATAGCACTGAATGTTTAAATGTGAAGATTCAGTGCTACTAAAAATATTAATGTATTATAATCTGCTTTTGAAATCCTCATACCCGAATTTCTTAATTAATTTTAAACCCTCCGCCTCTGTATTCAAAAGGATACTTGGCAGGTTTATCCCATTAAAGGTATTATTCTTCACCATCGAATAGATAGCCATATCACAGAATATCAAACGGTCTCCCACCTTTAAGGGCTCAGGAAAGGAATAATCACCAATCACGTCTCCCGCAAGGCAGGTTGGTCCACCTAATCGGTAAGTAAAGGGAAATTCTCCTGGCTGACCTGATCCTATAATATTTGGCCGATAAGGCATCTCAAGGACATCAGGCATATGGCAAGCGGCTGAGGTGTCCATGATCGCAAGCTGCATTCCGTTTTCATTCAGTTCAAGGACGGAGCTAACTAGGTAGCCCGCATTCAGTGCCACTGCTTCTCCGGGCTCTAGATATACCTGTACCTGATATTTTTCCTTTATATAACTCACGCAGCGTACCAGTGTTTCGATATCATAATCCTCTCTCGTGATATGATGACCTCCACCAAAATTAATCCATTTCATTTGCTTCATCAGGTGACCAAACTTTTCTTCTACAACCTTTAAGGTTCTTTTCAGTACATCCGAGTTTTGTTCACACATCGTGTGGAAGTGAAGGCCTTCTATTCCGGTCAGGTCTGCATTATTTAGCTTTTCTATTGTAATTCCGAAACGGGAATTAGCAAAACAGGGATTATATAGGTCGGTTTCAATCTCTGAGTATTCCGGATTGATACGTAGTCCACAGGAAAACTTCTTTTTGGAAGAGGTTATTTTATTTTTGAATTTATCCCATTGGTTAATTGAATTGAATACGATATGATCGCACAGCGACATAATTTCATCAAATTCATCTTCACGGTATGCGGGGGCAAAGATATGAACCTCTTTTCCCATCTCCTGATACCCTAATTTGGCCTCAAAGAGTGAACTGGCTGTTGTTCCGCTAAGATACTTTCCTAACAGCGGATAGGTAGAGTACATGGAAAATGCCTTCTGCGCCAGTAATATTTCACAGCCTGTCCGGTCCATAACCGATTTGATAATCTCACAATTCTTATGCAGTAATCGTTCTTCTATGATATAAGAAGGGGTAGGAACCTGATTTACGTCAAAATGGATCTGATTTACATCAAAATTCATTGTATACTCCATTCAAAGCTATTATTATTCAACCATTTCCGGATTAAAGTTTTCCTTCCAGGGAAGACCGCATCGGTTCAACTCATCCATGAACGGATCCGGATCAAATTCTTCCACATTATATACACCCGGCTTCTTCCATTTACCAGTTAGAACCATCATTGCTCCTATCATTGCCGGAACACCCGTAGTATAGGAAATAGCTTGGGAACCTACCTCTTGGTAGCACTCCTGATGGTCACATACATTATATACATAGTATTTCACTTCCTTACCATCCTTCACACCGGTATAGATACAGCCGATGTTTGTCTTACCCTTGGTTCTTGGACCTAAGGAGGAAGGGTCGGGAAGAACTGACTTCAAAAACTGTAATGGTACAATCTTATGTCCTTCAAAATCAATTGGTTCAATGGAAGTCATGCCTACATTCTGAAGCACCTGAAGATGTGTCAGGTAGCGTTCTGAAAAAGTCATAAAGAAGCGAATTTTCTTAATTCCTGGCATGTTAAGTGCCAAGGACTCCATTTCCTCATGATGTAACAGATACATATCCTTTTCACCGATTTCGGGAAAATTGTAAACTCTCTTTATGGACATTGGTTCTGTCTCAAAAAATTTACCGTTTTCAAAATAGCTTCCGTTGGCTGTAACCTCACGGATGTTAATCTCAGGGTTAAAATTGGTAGCAAACGGATATCCGTGATCACCGGCATTGGCATCCAGAATATCAATTGTATGGATTTCATCAAAATAATGCTTTAATGCATATGCAGAGAATACTCCTGTGACACCGGGATCAAAGCCGCAGCCAAGTACAGCGGTAATACCCGCCTTTTCAAAACGTTCGCGGTATGCCCACTGCCAGCTATATTCGAATTTGGCTGTATCAAGAGGCTCATAATTGGCAGTATCGAGATAATCTACTTTAGTTGCAAGACATGCATCCATGATGGTCAGATCCTGATAGGGAAGTGCCACATTGATTACGATGTTCGGTTTATAATTCTCTATCAGAGTGATTAATTCCTCTGTTTTATCTGCATCTACCTGTGCGGTAGTTACCTTTGTTTTATAACCCTTTGCTTCCACCTGTGCTTTTAATGCTTCGCACTTTGAAACTGTTCTGCTGGCAATACAGATTTCTTCAAATACCTGACTGTTCTGACAGCATTTATGCACAACTACACTTGCTACGCCACCTGCGCCAATAATTAACGCTCTGCTCATTCATTATTCCTCCATATCACATAATAATATTAACAATTTCAAATTCAGTTTGATATATATCAGTCTTATTAAGGTATCAAAATAAAAATCGTTCGATAAGGACTTATGATATACAATCCAAGTTTTTATTTTATAGTAACTGTATAGTCTTTATTTTACGATATTTAGAACTAATTCTATTCTCATATTGATCTATTCACTCAACTGTTCAATTACATAATTGGGAAGTGCAAAACACCCCTTATGCAGCTCTGTATTATAGTATTTGGTTTTAATACCAAGTGCATTCCATTCATTTTCCTGCAAATCCTTTAATGGATCATATTTTTTGGATGCATATCCAAATAACCAGTGCCCGGATGGATAGGTCGGAATATGAGCCTGATATACCTTTGCAATCGGAAAGGTTTCCATAATTCTATTATGTGCCCTTTTCATTGCCTCCACATAAGCATCATAGTAAGTACTTTCATGCTGATTAACTAAGATACCGTCTTCCTTCAGGGCATTATAACAATTTCCGTAGAACTCCTTTGTAAATAATCCCTCACCGGGTCCAAATGGATCTGTGGAGTCCACTAGGATCAAATCATATTCATTTGCTTTACGCCGAACAAATTTTAGACCATCCTCATAATAGATCTGTACTCTGGGATCATCCAGCTTACTTGCTGTCTGAGGAAGGAACTGCTTGCAGACCTCCACTACCATGGAATCAATTTCCACCATGTCAATCTGTTCAATGCCAGGATATCTGGTCAGTTCTCTTATCGTCCCTCCGTCACCGGCACCGATGACAAGTACCTTTTTGATATTAAGATTGGTTGCCATCGGAACATGAACAATCATATCATGATAGATGAATTCATCCTTTTCCGTTACCATCAGGCAGCCGTCCAGAATCAGAGCACGCCCGAATTCCACGGTATCCAGAATATCTACCTGTTGAAATTCACTCTGCTTACTATAAAGCTGCTCCTTTACCTTGAGTGAGAATCTGACATGCTCCGAATGATGTTCGGAATACCATAATTCCATACAGACACCTCTATTCTTTCTTGTATTATTTCTATTTTATAATTAGGATTATGATGTAAAAAGTCATATTTATATAGTGAGATGAAGATTTGTACATCTATACTCATTCGTCTAGTTTATTTATGACTTTTGACATCTTAATCTAATTAGATTAAATTAATAATCAATAATGTTCAAATGCTCTACCTTCATATCCTTAGGTCCGGTCAGGGAGCTCCCCTTCTCCTTTGCATAATTGATGTACTCTATGATATTCTTCGTAACCCTCTCACCAGGAGCAAGAATCGGAATACCTGGGGGATAACACATTACGAATTCACCTGCAATGTGTCCGACAGCTTCCTGTAAAGAAACAGATTTCTTATCATGGTAAAAAGCCTTCTGTGGAGTCACCACTACCTCCGGTTCAATATACTCATTATTAAGCATACCAACCTTATTCTTATTGTAAAGACGCTTTATTTCCGACAAAGCAGAAATCAATCGTTCAATCTCAAACAGCCTGTCACCGGCGGATACAATTGCAAGGATATTCCCTAGATCACCAAATTCAATCTGAATCCCATATTCGTCACGCAATAGATCATATACTTCCACTCCTGCTCGTCCGATATTTCCGGTATGAATGGATAATTTCGTTAAATCAAAATCAAATATCGTATCGTCATTTATCAGTTCAGAGGAAAATGCATAATAGCCACCCTGTTTATTAATCTCTTCCCTTGCATACTCCGCTAGTAATATTGTTTTTTCTACCATTTCCTTACCATTCAGGTACATATTCTTTCTGGCAAGATCCAATGAAGTAAGGAGCAAGTAGGAACCGCTGGTTGTTTGGGTCAGGTTGATAATCTGTCTGACATAACCGGGATCCATCGTATTTTTACAGATTAAAAAAGAACTCTGTGTTAGTGAACCTCCTGTTTTATGCATACTAACCGCGGACATATCCGCACCTGCTGCCATTGCACTGACCGGAAGATTCTCTCCGAAATAAAAATGTGTGGCATGTGCTTCATCCACAAGTACCTTCATACTGGCCTCATGGGCGAGGTTAACAATTTCTCGAAGATTCGAGCAAATACCGTAATAAGTAGGATTATTGACAAGTATTGCTTTCGCATCAGGATTTTCTTTTATCGCTGTCTTTATATCCTCGACTGACATTCCGAGTGGAATTCCAAGCTCATGATTTACTCCCGGGTTTACATAAACCGGTATTGCACCACATACTACCAAAGCATTAATAGAGCTTCGGTGTACATTTCTTGGCATGATAATTTTCTCTCCTGCTTTACAGGCAGACATTATCATCGCCTGAACTGCTGCAGTTGTTCCGTTTACGATAAAAAAAGCTGCATCTGCGCCGAAAGCTTCGGCAGCCAGTTCCTCTGCAGCTTTAATGACTGAAACCGGATGAATCAGATTATCTAACGGCTTCATTGAATTGACATCTACTTTCAGACAGTCAATTCCAAGAAATTCTGTAAGCTCAGGGTTTCCCCGCCCGCCCTTATGGCCGGGGACATCAAAGGGAACAACACGGTTTTTCTTATGTTGTAATAATGCTTCATGAATGGGAGCATTATTCTGTGTATATTTCATAATTAACTCCATTCTTATTAGTAAATATTCATTCCGCTGAAAATTTCAATCATTTCCTTACGCAGACTATTGGTAATATCAAGTCTCTGCTTCGGAGGCAGTTCATATACGTCCTTGTTAAACAAATAGTTCTGCAGTTCAATTTCCTTAATCAGCATCTTGGTATGAAAAATATTTGATTGATATACATTTACATCAATCGCGTCATATTTCGTCAAAGTTTGGTCATCAATATAATCCTGAATGGAGGTGATATTGTGATCAATAAAGTATTTCATTCCGTGTAGGTCGCGGGTAAAGCCCCTGACACGATAATCTATGGTTATGATATCGGAGTCAAAGCTTCCGATCAAATAATCCAGTGCATTCAGCGGTGAAATCTCTCCGCAGGTGGATACATCGATATCCACGCGAAAGGTTGAAATAGAATTATCCGGATGATGCTCGGGAAAGGTATGCACCGTAACATGACTTTTATCAAGATGCGCATGAACCGTATCTCTCGTATCTTCTAAAGTTTTCGTATATTTCCCTTGGTTGCAGGATTCGTCGATATGTTCAGTGGACAAGGATCCCTCGGCGATCAAGATATTAACTGAAGCACCCTGGGGATCATAATCCTGCTTTGATATATTTAAAATATGTGCACCAATCATTTCGGTAACATCTACAAGAATCTTAGTCAATCGTTCCGAATTATACTGCTCATCAATGTATGCAATGTAATCCTTTTGTTCTCTCTCACTCTTCGCATAACATATGTCATATATGTTAAAACTAAGAGTTTTGGTGAGGTTGTTAAAGCCGTACAAAGTAAGCTTTTTATCCAACCCTAACATCACAACCTTTCTTTTCGTTATGTATTCCTTAATTATAATTAGCATTTGTAAAAATGCATCTTTAGTACGAGTTTCTAATATTTACAGCATGGATTATTATACAAAAATGTATTCAAACATGCAAGCATTATTTTTACTATTTGTAAACCATAAGTTTAGTATTACTGTCACTTTTGAGCATAAACTGATAAAACTATAAAAAATGTAAACTTTCATTATACTTTTATTCTTAGTATTTTGTATTTTTATTGTCAAATACCACTATGACCGATTTATAATCGCTTATATGCAAATACATTTTTTTGCGGTTTAATTTATAATTATAGTGCTTTTATATTAAATAAAAAGATTTCTTTTTATAATACAATCTCCCTTCCATAAGCCGCCATTGAAAATATCTTTTCCGCCTCTTCCACCGTCATCCCCTTAATTGTCATCTTCGTTAAGTCAGCTACCCCATAATTAGACTCTGAAAGGGAGTACAAGTAATGAATTGCCTGGGGTAGAAAACCAAGAAGCCTTGCACCAATGGTATCAGCCGCTACCGGGTCAGTGGAGGCAATGATCAGACCTTTGGTATCCACCGCTATCCCATTATTAGGGCCAGTTCCTATCATTGTTTTATCTGCACTGATGATGGACAAATCAATTGGAAGCTTCTTTGCCATTGCTGCAATAAAGCCATGCAAATCTTTATGAATCCCCAAGCCCTTCTTTGGAAATCCATGAATTTCTGCCGGAGGCCAACCCATGGCGATATTTTTTATCGCAGCACTTATGGTTGCCTCTTCATGTTGTTTAAGCTGTGTGAAGCTAATCAGTACATCCATTTGATTGATCAATTCATTAACCTTAGTACTTGTTATAATATCATGCTCTAATTTAATCTCCGTATAGGGGCCGTAATTCAAATCAACAAAGGTGACCTGCTCTTCTTCGATAATTTGACTATAACCAACCTGATGAAATACCTTGACAGTATCTTCTCCTGAGCCGGTTGCGACTATGATTTTTTCTGGCTGGAAGTCTTTCACATACCGAATCAAAGCACGTAAGGTCTCAGGCCCAACGGTTACCGCCGTCTCAGGAGACCTCGCAGTTACCCAGTTCGGTGTAATGACAACCCTATCTCCCTGATGTATCATATCATTAACCGGAAGTAAATCCAGTGCCTCCTTAATCGAAGCTTGTTCTGTATTACTTCTTATGATACTGACAATTGGGTCGCTTATCTTTCTATCTCTCATACTAATAAACCTACCTTTGAGTTAGTTTGCATCGGAAAGTTTTGCATGGGCTCGCTTGTCTTTACGAGACTATTCACACTATGCCTTCGATTCCTTATGATATAATAAATTAGCATTAGGTTTTTATACTGGATTTATTCGCATTTATGTTTTCATTGGCAGCGATCTTATATAAATTACATTTCAATAAAAAATTGTTTATAAAAAAATTAGCAAAGCGTTAAACAATGCTCTGCCAATCCTATTATTACAATAATTCCTTAATCCGATTAATATTAAAATATTATACTACCTTCACTATCCCATTTCTTTCCGTAAGCAGTTCCACTAGCTTTACTAACCGATTTCTTTTGTAGGCGGATCTACTAACTCCACAAAGAACCATGTTTTTCCTTTATCCTCCGATTTGTATTTTGCCATGATAGTACCTCCCTTAAAGTCACCCTGTGAACCCTGTCCTACTAAAAGGAATAGCTCTCCATCTTCAATATAAGGTGTTTCAGGTTGTACAAAAGGCTCTAAAGTAGTTCCCATCCATTCCTCTTTCTCCACAGGAATGATAATAGGTTCAAAGCTTTTACCCCCATCTTCTGTTCTATAAAAATTAGTTTCCGATCCTTCTATGTCTGGATAACTCATAAAGCCCAGATTTTCATCGATAAAGCCTCCTGATTGTAGAAGCCAGGTACTGGGTCCAACTCCAACTTTTCCCCAGGTATCACCACCATTTGTTGTTTTATAAATAATTTGTCCTTCTTGAGACATCGTTCTTTGGCCGGCTGCAATAATGTAACCTACTTTATCTGTTGGAAAATTGCAAAGCCTCATCCGTGTGCTGTCCATCGTTTTATCTATTTCTATTGTGTTCCATGTAGTTCCCATATCCTCTGAATAAATAATCATAAGAGGAGTTTCTCTGGTTCCACCATAGACAAATGCAGTTTTTTCAGGAGTAATAATATAGCTATTTTCCTGCAGCTTATTATAATAAGCTCTTCCGTCTCCGACTTCTGCCAAGGTCTCTATTGGAACAGGTACTTCTTTCCAGGTGTCTCCACTATCATAACTCACATAACAAATCTTATTTTCTATTTTATAGGTATATTGCTGCTTTTCAAATGGAACTTCTGATTCATACTCTTGTTTATACTCATCCTTTTCTTTCTCACCACTCGTTTGATATTTCTCTAAGTCATATCCCGCAGGCCTTTGCAGTTTTGTTACGGTATAAATGAAAGTACCTTCCTTTGATTTTCCTTCTTCAAACCATAGAACCCATTGGCAATTTATTTTGTCTGCTTCCAGAACCCCATTCCATTTTGAGGCAATCCTTTCATCCAACTTTTTGGTGATAATTGAAAAGTCTATTTGAACCACGTTAGCTTCTTTCGCTTCAATATGATTAATCGAATATTCCATAATCTTTTGGCTACTGGGTACATATCTCCCCTTGTATTGCTCAATAAAAGCCTCCAGCCATTTTGAGCCTACCACAGTAAGATCATTACTGTTAACTTCCACAGAGAACCCCTCGGGCTGAAACTTAATTTTGCTTTGCTGATATTTATAGAAACCAAAATAACAAGCCGCCAGAATCGCAACTGTAATAAATAACTTTATTACAATCCCAAATATATCTTTTTGGGGCTCTTTATTACTGTATGCAGACATATCTCTATTCTCCTTTCATTATTTCCTTGCTCTACACATGAAAGTAATAAGACAATAGCAGATTTTCTATCATTACACTTAGAAAATCTGCTGCTTTTCGATGTCAAAACTATGTAGGAACGTGATTTCTAAAATAGTCTCAATAGCTGATATTATTTAGAACGAAGTCTATGTTAGATAAATTTATAATTTCCTATGTTTTTATATTATAATCACTTAAGTATAAAATTTATATATCCAGCTTAAGCTGCATCTCTTCTTCTGCTTCCAGCTTAAAGTCCTCAATCTTCTCCGGGTTAACCATGGGTAATGCATCCAGTGACTGCAAGCCAAAGCTTCTTAAGAATTCCTCCGTTGTTCCAAATAGAATCGGCCTACCAGGAGCATCAAGCCTTCCCATTTCACAGACAAGATTATATTCCACCAACTTATTAACCGCATGGTCGGATTTTACTCCACGGATGGCTTCAATCTGAAGCTTTGTGATTGGCTGCTTGTAGGCAATGATGGACAGGGTCTCCAAGAGAACATCCGTAAGGACATGCTTCTTTGGAATATGGGTTATCTTGATTAAGGATTCATACATTGAGGGCTTAGTACATAGCTGAAAAGCTCCATCCAGTTCAATGATATGTATCCCGCGTTCTTCTGTCTCATAATGATCGATCATATTGCGGATTATTTTCCTCATCGTCTCTTCATCCTGATCGAGTGCTCCGGCAATCCGCTCCAATTCAACTGCTTCTCCCATGGTAAATAAAATCGCTTCAACTTGGGCTTCTAACTGTTTTAATTCCATTAAAAACTATCCTCCTCCATCTGTATGGTATCTGATGCAAGGTATGTAATGATGATATCATCAAATAAACATTCCTGTTCTATATTTACTCTTCCAATTTTGATAAGCTCTAGAACTCCAAGGAAGGTAACAATAACCTCCATCTTCGTATGTTGTGCTTCTAATAAGCTCCGAAAGGAGAATTTCTTATGTAAAAGGCCATATTCTTGTATCTGCATAAACTTAACAGAGAGATTAATTTCTTCCTTCTCAATTCTTCCGAATTTACTTCTGATTGGGTCAATTTTATCCACCTGTTTTTTTACAATGGATTTAAAAATCTCATGTAGCTTCGCTAATGTAAGATCGGATAATAGTCCCTCTACATCTACCTCCTCCTTGAAATCCGCAATTTCCGGTGGAATCGTAGGAGGCTTAAATAAGATATGGGATGCATCCAGCTGTTTGTCCTTTAGCTCCACAGAAATATATTTATACATCTTATATTCAAGCAGACGCTCAACCAGCTCCTGTCTCGGATCTACAGGCTCTTCATCCTCAGTTTCCTCAACAGGAAGCAGCATCTTGGACTTGATATTAACTAGGGTTGCCGCCATAACGAGGAACTCGCTCATAATATCCAAATCCTTGGTTTCCATCTGTCTGATATAATCCAGATACTGCTCGGTGATATCTATAATCGGTATATCGTAAATATTGATTTTATTCTTATCAATTAAATGAAGCAGAAGGTCAAGTGGTCCTTCAAATGCTTCCAGTTTTACCGGTATCCCCATAAATCAACCTCCAAATGAATCATTATTTAATAGGTAATTACGAAACTATACAATATCTATAATTTATGAGTTTCGTAATTATCTGAATCATTTTTCAATGTTACGTTAACAATTTCCGGAGCATTGAACATTCTCGGCATCATGGAATGAGAACCCAGTCCTCTCGATACAATCATATGTTGTCCTTTCTCTGTATAATTACCGGAATCATATTTCGGAAACATCAATACCTGAGGTGATACTACTCCTCCAATACCGGGTAATCTTACCAGTCCCCCATGTGTATGACCAGACACTGTCAGATCCGCACCCCATTCAGTGTAATTTGGGAAATAGACCGGACTATGCGCAATTAGAAGCTCATATACCTCTTCTGGCTTTTTTCCAATCAAGGATTTTAGATATCCTTCCTCCATAACGGGCATCTTACGATGAACAAAATATTTTTCATCAATAGAAACTCCAGTTATTCTAAGCTTACTTCCGTCCTTTTGAATTAGGATGCTTTCATTATCAAGAAATATTACTCCTGAATTCTTAAGATTCTTTTTATATTCTACCCAAGTAGAAGTTATACTTTCCTGTTCGCTCTGTTCAAGTAGATCTTTCATCCACTGCTCATGATTTCCATATGCATAATATATTTTATATTGAACAGCAAGCCGATTCAGTAGGGAATAAGCATTACTAGGATAACAAGCCTCTTGCTTGTTTATTATATCTCCTGCCACAATAATAAACTCAGGAGATAATTCGTGAATCTTTTTTATTAATCTTTTATTATCTTTACCAAATCTAAAATTATGAAGATCGGATAATACGATAAAGCTTGTATTGTGAAAAGCCTTCGGAAGTTTATCCGATAAAACTGTATATTTTGTCGTAACAAGCAATTTTTGCTCAATTAAAATCCAAATTAATATTATAATAATAAGTCCTAAAAGAATATGACCGATTTGCATACGGCTCCCTTCGAGTTCTTTACCCTTACATATCGTACCTATAATACTATACTAGTTAGCTATAAAAGTGTCAACAAATTATAAAAAGGGGAATGATACACTAACATAAAAAGCCCCTTCCTAAGATAATAGGAACGGGCCTAAATTTTATCCGCACTTCAGTATCCATGATATCACAAATCGATAAACAAGTCTATAAATATTTTTAAAAGCTAGTATGATATAAGTGTTGTACCATAATTTAATAGGTAATTGCGAAACTATATAGTTTTTGTAATTTTATACACAGCAGATATAAATTTAATCATGAAAGGAGTACAAAATGGATTGTATTACAAAACAGGATCTTATCTCAGAATTTCAAAAAATCGGTGTTACACCCGGTATGGAATTAGAAGTACATAGTTCCTTAAGAAGCTTTGGCTATGTAGAGGGAGGTGCTAAAACCATAATTGAAGCTTTACAAGAAACTGTTGGTTGCGATGGAAGCCTTTTTATGTCTTCCCTAAGACTAAGCCCTCAGCTGCCGCTTAGCAGTATAGATAAAAAGATGGGGATCACCTGTAAGATAAGGATTTTAAATCCGGAAGAAGAACATAGTGCAATGGGTATCATTGCCGATACCTTCCGACAAATGCCTGATGTACTCACAGGTGAAGGGATATTTCGAGTTTCTGCCTGGGGAAAGAACGCAGATAAGGTATCCAGCGGTTTTCAATATTTACTTGATCAAGGCGGGAAGGCATTGCTGCTGGGGGTTGATATTTTTAAATTGACCGCGATGCATTATGTTGAGAATTTACTTCCACAAAAAATCTGCGATATCTTTAAACCCTCTGAAGAAGTTAATACGATTTATCCACCAGAGCAATGGTTGATCGAAACAGGTACGCCTTCTGTTAAGCCCTGGTATACCATTCAGAATATGGCATTACAGAAGGGTTATATTAAGGAAGGACTGATTGGTAGCTGCAACTACATGTTTTTTGATTTATGGGATGTCGTAGGTTTATATCAGAACGAATTAATCAATAATCCATTTAAATTATATGGCTTAGAATAATCCAATTTAATTTAAATACAACCATAAAAATATAAAATATAATATAGGTCATAATCCCAATAACACTTCACAAGCTTTTTTAAAAACAGAGATTTCCAAGTTAACCGGAAATCTCTGCCCCTGATATTTTTATTAATGTTATAATAATCTTCTAATAGAACTATGCTTTTGCCGTCATAAAATACCGTTTTAATAATTTGATAAAGTAATCCTTATACTTTGCTTTTTCAATCTCCTCCGAAGCTAGGATATCAATCTTTCCAATCTGATCATTATCATGGTAATAGATGATTTCTCCTATTTTATCACCTTTCGCTACCGGAGCAGGAACCTCTTCATATAATACCACTTCTTTTCGAATATCAGCTGCTGATTTTCCTTTTGTACATAGATAGGAGAACTGATTCCCCGCCTTACCTTTTACTGTATCAAGAACACCTTTTACGACTTTTACCGGAGCCAGCTCGGTGTCCTTGTTATCATCCGTATAGATGCTGTAATTTGCGAATCCGTAGTTCAATAGTTTTGACGCCTCCATAAATCTTGTTTTGGTTTCCGGAGCAGCCATAATAACAGCAATTAAGTCCATATTATTTCGTTTGGCTGTTGCGGATAGACAGTATTTTGCCAGGCCTGTTGAACCTGTTTTAAGACCTGTGATACCTTGATAGAATCTAACCAGCTTATTAGTATTTGTTAAGCCAAATTCCGTCTTTCCCTTCTTTGTTGTATGAGTGATGTTATCCATCCAGACGGTTGAATATTTACTGATTTCCGGATGCTTCATAATCAGTTCTCTTGACATCAGTGCCACATCATAAGCTGATGAATAATGATTATCGGTATCCAGTCCACAGCAATTTACAAAATTCGTATTGTTCATTCCAAGCTCTTTTGCTTTCTTGTTCATCCTTGCTACAAATTCCTCTTCGGAACCGGCAATGAATTCCGCCATCGCTACACAGGCATCATTGGCACTTGCAATGCTGATACATTTAATCATCGTTTCAACATTCTGCGTTTCGTTTGGCTCCAGATACACCTGGGAACCTCCCATGGAAGCCGCATATTCACTTACACTGACTTCATCCGTAAGTTTAATCTGTCCTGATTCTAAAGCTTCAAAGATCAATATCAGTGTCATTATCTTTGTTATACTGGCAGGCCTTAACCGATCATCCTTATTTTTCTCAAGAATCACCTTTCCGGTCGATCCCTCGATTAATACAGCTGAGGGCGAACTTAGTTCCAATTGTGAATCCGCAGCTTTCGTATCAGCAGCACTTCCCGTATCCTTTTTCTGTGGAGAATTGCTGGTCTTTGCATTAATTGAAACAGGATATAGTATAATAAGAAGCATGGTACAGGAAAGAAGTACAGATAATAGTTTTTTCAACTCAACCTCAATTCTGCATAAGTTAGCAAAAATGTATTATTACTATTTTAATCCATGCTTTCTGTTTTTAGACCTATCCTGATATAAATTTGTCTTATAAATCATCTGACATTAACCGTGCATTTTAAGATCCTACCCTTTACTTTAGCGGTGATTATGGTTCTTCCTTTCTTTTTTGCCTTCACAGTTCCAAACATGGATACAGAAGCAACCTCTTTATTACTACTTCTCCAACTTGTAAATGACAGGGTACCTTTCACTCTTAATGTATAGGATCTATTTTGGGAAAGCTTCAGTGTTTTCTTTGTAATATCAATTACGTGAACCCGACATTTTAGTTTCTTACCATTAACCTTGGCAATGATAAAAGCTTTTCCTGTCCGGTAAGCAGTTATCCTTCCATTAAAATTAACTCCCGCAACTCTGAAATTAGTGGAATAATAGGACACCCTTTTATTAATCCCAAATACGGAGAGACGCGTCTCCTCTCCCTTAATCATGTAAATTTCCTTCTTATTCAGATGCAAGGAAAAGGGCAAATTTAATGATGTACGATAAAATGTGGATGAATTTTCATAAATGTAATGAAATATGATAAAACCGGCAATGATGAAAATTATAATCTTAAACAAATGAAATATAAATGGTGCATTCTGATTATCGCAGCTGCGTTTCATAATGTCCTTTCTATCAATCATCAATGTTTTTGTAATATAGAATTATTATTGAATTTCTAATATTACCCCATACCATATTTTATGTTAGGTTCTATCAATTGAATTAATATATTTAAGGTTAATCAAAAAATAATTACGCACAATACTCTTCCATTAGATTTCGTATATTTCTATTTGAGTGAACTACACATAAAACCTTATTCTATCTTTATCTGTAGGAATGCCGTTAAACACTTTATGCCACTCTCCGTCAAGGAATAATTCATATTGCTCAAAAGCACAGGGCAGTCCATTTGCAGAAAGTATGTCGCTGTTATCCATAAGTTGAAAATGTAAATGGGGAGTAAAAGAATTGCCGGAATGACCTACTTTACCAATAACATCACCTTTCTTTACGCTTTGTCCCGTCGCAACCTTAATGGATCCTTTTTGAAGATGGACTAATGTAGCATATATATTCTCTTCACATTTCATAATAATGTAGTTGCCGGCAACAGACTGTAGATTGTCTTTTTGGAGGTTAAAGGAATGTGCATTCTTTATAGCTACTATCAAATCTGCAAATAAATGTGCTTTGGCCCTTTCCCTATAACCATCTTTTGCTTGAACAATTATCCCATCGCAAGGTGCATATACTTCTTGTCCCCAACAATAACATTTGTCTAACGAAACTCCAAAAAGGAGATACCAAAGCCAATGCACACGATAACTGGGCCAACCTTTTCTTTTCCAGTCCACCTGCAAAAAATCATAAGCATACCTCGTTCCTAATCGGTCTGTCCCATGGCTCGGAATTCTTTTTCCCGGTGTATTAGGAGAAAGCCATTCTCCCCTTAAAGGGAACTCTACTATTATTGGGTTATGCCTTTCACTCATTCAGCACCTCCAAATTATTGATTATATCCTCAACTTTAATATTAGGATTGCAAAAATAAGAAATTCTCGTTCCCATCAGTCTTTCTCCTCGCTTGGCTTATAGAATATTTTTCTAAGTTCCTCAAAATATCCATCAAGTTTTTCAATAATTAGTTCATAATTCAAAGCAGGAGATTCTGAATTTCTAATATCATCTAATATTTCATTAGTAAATCCAACATTAGCCCAAAGGATAAATTGTTTGCATTTTTCAATATCTAACCCTGCTCTAAATTTAGATTCATCTATCATTTCAAATATGTGAGTACTACATAAAGCTTGCTTTTTAATAGCTCTTTTTTCAAGCTCTTTGTTTACGTCATCAGAATTCGTTACGGTGGAAAGTTTGTTAAATTCTAAAATCCACGGATATTGTTTCAGTAATTCAATTTGAAGAAGATATGATTGACGCAGCCTATTAAAAATATCCTTTTCTTTGAAATCCATTTTCAAATAGTACTCTTTATCAAGAAGTTCAGCAAAATAGTCATACACACACAGAAAAAGTTCCTGTTTATTCTTCACATAATGAAACATCAGAGCTTTAGAAATCCCTGCTTCTTTTGAAATTACATTTGTAGATGCGTCGTTATATCCTTTTCGTATAAATTCTTTTAATGCGGCATTTAAGATAGCATTACGCCTTAGAGGTGCTAACTCTATTATTTTTGTAGTCAAAAATCATTATCCTCCCTTCATATTTACCTGTTAGGTTAATTTCATTATATTATTGTTTACCTAACAGGTCAATAGAATTTTTATTTTAAATTTGTATTATTTTTATACATCTACTCCCCCCTGCTACTTCGAGCTATATTGTCTGAAGTACCACTATCCACGCAAAAACACCGCCCATAGTCCCACTAAGGCGGCGCTTTGTTGTAGATTATTGATTAATTTTAAGATTATTTATGTATTACGTTATATAAGATTGAAAGTACTTCAATTTAGGGTAATATTGCATATATAGGCTAAACTTTTCCGCAAAAAACTCTTGATAACTAGCAGTAATTGCCGTTATCAAGAGTCTGATATAATGCTTTTTGCAATGACAGAAGGCTGAATATTGATAATTAATCCACCATCTTTACGCCGTCTCTAGTTACGATAGCATATACATACTTAGTACCTGTAGGTTTTTCATTTCCTATCATATATGCCTTTAATAATCTATCTTTTGCTTCTTCAAGCTTTTTACTATCATTTGCATATAACGTAGCAAGTGCATCTCCTTTTTGTACATAATCCCCTAATTTCTTATGAATTTTAATACCAACACTAAGATCAATCACACTCTCCTTCGTCTCTCTACCCCCACCAAGTATCAAAGAGGTCATACCAATCTCTTCTGTCTGAATGCTTGTAATATAACCGTCAAAAGGTGCTGCCAATATTTCTTCCATATTAGCTTTCTGTAATCGATCTGTATCGTAAACTGCGTCACTATTACCGCCCTGGGCACTGATGAATTCAGCCAGCTTATTTAACGCGGATTTGTCTTCAATTGTTTTGTAAAGTATCTCTTTCGCCGCATCCAAAGAATCTGCCTTATCCGCACCCATCAGCATAAATGCTGCTAGAGTAATACTAACCTCTAATAAATCCTTTGGTCCCTCTCCCTTTAGGGTATCAATCGCTTCAATTACCTCAAGAGTGTTTCCAACTGCACTTCCAAGTGGCTGATTCATATCCGTAATTACTGCATAGGTCTTTCTTCCGGCAATCGTCCCAATTTGAACCATTTCCTTAGCGAGTGCAAGAGAATCCTCAAAGCTCTTCATAAATGCCCCACTTCCTGTTTTCACGTCAAGAACAATAACATCGGAACCAGAAGCAATCTTCTTACTCATAATACTGCTGGCAATCAACGAGATATTGTCTACAGTAGCGGTAACATCTCTCAGTGCATAGATTTTTTTATCTGCTGGTGCCAGATTTGCCGTTTGACCTACGATCGCCATCTTGATACGGTTTACATTGGTGATAAATTGTTCGGTTGATATCGTAGTTGAAAAGCCAGGAAAACTCTCCAGTTTATCGATTGTTCCACCGGTATGGCCGAGACCCCGTCCTGACATCTTGGCTACCGGAATGCCTAGTGCGGCTACCATAGGGCTAAGCACCAGACTAGTTTTATCTCCAACTCCGCCGGTACTGTGTTTATCCACCTTAACTCCTTCAATCCTAGATAAATCAAGTAAATCTCCACTGTTAGCCATCGCAACGGTCAAAGCGGCTGTTTCCTCATGATTCATTCCGTTTAAACAAACTGCCATTAAGAAAGCTGACATTTGATAGTCGGGAATACTACCTTTCGTGAAACCAGTCACAATGAACTCTATTTCTTCAGCGGTTAAGCTTTCTTTGTTTTTCTTTTTATTAATCAGGTCGTACATCTTCATTGTAATCCCTCCATATTCTATCTTCCTATCAATTATTATTTCATTATTTATTTATTATAAAACAGTTTACCATAAAATCGGTAAATATGTAAACATACGGTATGAATTAAATGGTCTCACTTAATACAATTTAAATATAGTTCAAATTAACAGCACTCTGTTTTACAGTGTTGCCCATTTTATACAATATATTAGGTTTTTCACAGAAATGATTGACTATAGCATAAAAAGAGTATAAAATATTCAACAAAAATCGAGGGAGATAAATAGAATGAGTTTTAAATTTATAAAAGAGGTGATTTCACCGGAAGCACTGGTAAAAGCGTACCCAATGCCAGCAAAAGATGTTCTTCGAAAAAAAGATAGAGATAAGCAGATTAAAGATGTTATTACAGGTGCATCAAATAAATTCCTTGTCATAATCGGACCCTGTTCCGCTGATAATGAGGATGCAGTATGCGATTATATTTCAAGACTTGCGAAGGTTCAGGAAAAGGTTGCCGACAAGGTAATTTTAATTCCCCGTATCTATACAAATAAGCCGAGAACCACAGGCGAGGGGTATAAGGGAATCGTTCATCAACCTGATCCAGAAAAAGAACCCGATTTACAGGAAGGCTTAATAGCAATGAGAAAAATGCATCTTCGCGCAATTGCCGAAAGTGGCCTTACCTCAGCCGATGAAATGCTTTATCCTGAGAACTGGCCCTACGTTGAGGATATCCTCTCCTATGTTGCAGTTGGTGCACGTTCTGTTGAAGACCAACAGCACCGTCTTACCATCAGTGGTATGGATGTACCCGCAGGAATGAAGAATCCAACCAGCGGTGATTTCTCTGTGATGTTAAATTCCGTAGTTGCTGCTCAGGCCAGTCATACCTTCCTGTATCGTACCTGGGAAGTAAATACCTCTGGAAACCCCTTAGCTCATACTATTTTAAGAGGTGCAGTAAATAAGCATGGCCAGTGTATTTCCAACTATCACTACGAGGATTTAATCCTATTGTATTCCATGTACTGTGAACGAGATCTTGCAAATCCTGCAACAATTGTTGATGCAAACCACGCAAATTCCAATAAACAGTATACCGAACAGACCCGTATCGTCAAGGAAGTTCTTCACAGCAGACGCTTATCCACAGATATCGCTAATATGGTTAAGGGTGTAATGATTGAAAGTTACATTGAAGGCGGCAATCAAAAGGTATCCGAACATATCTATGGCAAATCAATTACAGACGCCTGTCTTGGATGGGATGATTCTGAGAAGTTAATATATACGATAGCAGATGGAATTGAATAAGTAAAAAAGGTTCTATTGACAAAGAGCCCCAAAAAATGAAAGAGGAATCGGGACAAGCCGATTCCTCTTATTTTTACAAATTGGTATCTCAAAACTTTGGAAGGACAAGGTGAGAGCACCTTTGTGCGAACTTCGCTGGTCTTCTTAAATGAATTATAGTACACTTTGTGAATTACCTTTTAATTCACTCACTAACATACCTGCCCTTTGAATTAGTTTATGTTAAATGCGTTGAAAATGCACTTTTGGATGATGTAGGCATAAACTTCTATGTGTAAATCTGCTTTTATAATATACACTATGCTCTCGGATGCGTATTCATATATACTTCCCTGCTGTTTTTATAGCCATGGGTCATATAAAGCTGGGTCGTCGTAATATCCGCATGTCCAAGGAGCTCCTGCACACTTCCCAAATCCGCTCCGTTATCAATCATATGCACAGCAAAGGAATGTCTGATTGTATTGGGATTAATATCGTTAAGCCCAACTGGCTTCGCATATGCCTTAAGTATTTTCCATAAGCCCTGTCTGCTAAGCTGTTCACCTGAGGAATTTAAGAAAAGAATCTCGTTGTTATTTTTATCAAAATGAGTCGATCTTATTTTCAGATATTCCTGCAAAGCAGCTTTTGCCGTTTTTCCAAAGGGTACGTTTCGTTCTCGTATTTCACCGCAGGTAATATATTTACCAGACAGATTAACATCCGAAACCTTGATGGAAATCAGTTCTGTTACTTTAAGGCCCGTTGCATAAAGCAGCTCTAGCATTGCACGATCCCGGATACCTTTGTGAGTATTCAAATTTGGCTGTAAGAGAAGCTTATCCACCATGGACGCGTCAATTACCTGGGGTAATTTCTTCTGTATTTTCGGGGGTTTAATTCGCTCCGAAGGATCCCCTTTCATAATACCCTGCTTGATCAAAAATAATAAAAATGCTTTCATGGCAGCGATATTTCTTGATACCGATGCAGGTGACAGACCCTCTTTTTCCAGTGTCAGTACATAAGAATTCAGGCTAGTTTCATTTATTTTAATTACAGAGTTTATATTCTGCTTTTCATAGAATAACAGCAATTTTTTCAAATCATTCTGATATGCCTGCAATGTATTTACTGAAGCATGTTTTACATTCTTTAAATATTCGATGAAATCCTTGACATACTGTTCCATTTGCTACCTCCCCGTAAAAATCAGATTATATTCTTGGATTACCATAGTTTACCCAATAACATTTATTCCAATCATTTATGTAAAGGATCCAAGTGCCTTCTTCAATATGTATGCACCCGGATATGCTTCCAGAAAGCTTGCTGCTAATAATGCAACCGCTAACAGCAATATTATGATAAGGTAACTCTTCAATAGTTTTACGATTCCCCCGAAACTATTGCGGTTCTCACTGTAAATTGTTCTGCACAGCTCAAAGCCCTTATACAAGCTGATAAGAATAATCGGCAAATATAATAACCCTTGTGGGAATACATAAGCAAAGACTAAAAGAAGTCCTTTCAGTCCATACTGCATCGTTACAGCTGAGATAAAAAAACCGCTGAAGAACCCGAAGAAGGTAACTTTAAAAGCCATATAGGGAACCCCGAGTATCGTAATACTAAGCAGCCAAAAAGTAATGAAATCGCTAAAATTTTTCTTAAGGACATAACCAAAAAAACCGGTATAATCAATATTTCCTGCTGTAATTTTAGAAAACACACCATCTTCATAGCTCTGCATCTGACCAATATAATTTCCCCTGAAAATATTAGCACTTAATACTCCGAGAATTAAGCCAATCACTAAAAGAATCACCGATATCTGAATAATATTTAGTTTATGTATTTGAAATTTTAACGGTTTCATATACTACCCTTCCCATCATTTCACATTTATATAATCATATGACAGGAATGCTGAAATAGAACAAGCTGTATATCTATATCTACAACAAAGGTACATGCGAATCAGTACAAGCCAGATTTCATGTTCAGTTTAATTCTATCTTTGCCTTATACGCTAAAATACCTGCGATTGTCTTAGCATCAACAATTTCACCATTAAGAATCATTCTTGTTAATTCTTCCAAAGAATGCTTTTCCACATTCACAAATTCATCCTCATCCAGATTCTGCTTTGAGGGCGTAATATTCGTCGTATAGTAAATTCCAATCTTCTCATTACTGAAAGCCACTGTTGTATACAGATCAAACAAATGATATACCTCTCCAGCCTTGTACCCTGTCTCCTCCTCACATTCGCGGATTGCACAGGTTTCATTGTCTTCTCCTGCATTCAATCCACCTGCCGGAATCTCAAGGGTATACTGATCCACAGCATTACGGTATTGGCGAACCATTATGATATTACCATCGGAATCAACCGGTATCATCGCTGCAGCTCCATGATGTTGGATGAAATCAAAATTCGTTTGCTTTCCACCTTTTATTTCAATTGTATCACGGTAAAAGTCTATGATACTACCCTTATGAATTAATTCTCTCTTTATTCGTTTGTGTGGAATCATGTAATTTACTCCTTTATAGAAAAAAGTATGTTCTCGGTCAGATTTGCCGCAAGCACTTATTATTTTTTCTTACTTAATTCAACAGCCTTCTCATAGCAGGCATCAGTTGCCTTCATAATAGCATTTCTAAAGCCATGCTCTTCTAAGGCCTTCACTGCCGCTATCGTAGTTCCTCCCGGTGAGCATACATTATCCTTTAAACGTCCCGGATGCTCTCCCGTCTCTAATACCATGGCTGCCGAACCGAACACTGTCTGAGCCGCAAGCGTATATGCTTTATCCCTCGGGATACCATAGCTTACCACGCTGTCAGCCAAAGCTTCTATGAACATATAAACATAAGCCGGTGAACTGCCATTTGCACAGACTAACGCATTCATCAGACCTTCGTTAAATACTTCATATTTACCAAAGGATTCAAAAAACTTACCGATTACTTCTTTTTCTTCCTCTGAAAAGGTATTCTGTGAAAAGCTGATTCCTGTCATACTCTTTAATACCATTGCTGATGTATTCGGCATTGCTCTAACGATACGAATTTCATCCGATAATGCTTCTTTTATTGTATCAATTGTGACACCGGCAGCGATACTGATTACAATCTGATCGGCTGTCACAAAGCTTTTAATCTCCTTAAATACCTGTGGAAAGAACTGAGGTTTTACTGCTAGTACAAGATATCTGCATTGTTTTACAACTGAGATATTATCCTTAACATAATCAACTCCGGTTTCTCCCTTAACAAATTGTAGTCGGGTTTCTGATACATCCGTATAAACTACCTCATTGCCTCCAAAAGTATGGATTGCCGCTTTAATTAAGGGATATCCCATATTTCCTGCTCCGATAAAACCAAATAATGCCATGATAATCCTTCTTTCTCTTGTTTTGTATCAATATGAAATGTACCGATGATTTTTAGCTCTATAATCTCCTATTGATCCATATATCTAACTTGTAGTTATTCTAACATAAATACTTAATAAATGGAAATGAAAAAAAGGGCGGTGTTTATTTATATATCACTCAAGGTTTGATAATTCTATTCCCCAGAAACAATTTTTATTAACCGCTACTTCATCAATTCTTTTTAATTCATCTGCAATCCACTTTTTCAATCTCTTCGGAATACTATTATCTAAAAAAGCTTCTTCACCATTTTCATTTATCGTTTCCACTGCAAGTAGAGCATAAGCAAGTAAGGATTCTGCTAATTGAAAAATAGAAGAGTTAATTAGCACTTCTTTAAAATCATCATCATGATTTAAGAATATAATATTGCCGTTTATCTCATTGATACATATCGGATCACCAGAACCATTAGATCCTATGCATTTATAAATACTATACTTATTATCTATTCCCCATTTCTCGGAAGCTGTTGGTATAGCCTTTCCATATATAACTTCAAACTCAAGGAATGGTGATGCTGAGGCAGGCAGACCTGCCTCAATAAGAAATATTTTTGATTGATTATCAATATTTAAATGATTTAAAGATTCAGAGTTAAATTTCAGTAGCTTTTCATTTTCTATAGCACTCCACTTACTAACAAATTCTTTTGGTGTTATCATTCCATCTACTCCTTATACGAATTAATACTTTAACACATCATTCATCAAACATAGCTGTTAAATAACCTGAAATCCTATCAACTGTGTACCAGTTAATAGTATTAGACATATCTTCACCTGAGTTATATACTTGGATTACATAGTTATTATTATTATCTAGATGATCAACTCTAACAAAAGTGTCATCACCATAATATCGTGGATCATTTAAATCCTTCATTCGATTTCTAACCATCGCTACCGCTGTATCCTCATTTAATGGTGTGATATTGTCTGAGGTATCAGCCTGTGTAGGCACCGGAGAGAATGTTGGGGTCTGACTGGTGATATAGGTTGGGCTGGTTGAAATTGTTGTATTATCATTTATTACTCCGCTATCTTTATTATAGGCACTCATTATTAAAATGGCGATCAAACATGGTGTAACTATAATTATCTTTTTCATTTCATACCTCTGGTTTTGAAATTATTCATTTTCGACATAACCCATCGCAGAATACTCCATTATTGATTATAATCTATCTACCCACATAATCAGAAAACAAGTTTCCACTAAGAGTCTTCCAGGTTATTTTTGTTCCTTTTTTGATTTCAGCTTTAGCTCCCACCTTTTCCTCTTTTTCCGAAATCATCTTCGATACCTCTTCTGGCGTAATAAATGGTACCTTTGCCTCATCGAAAATTTTTTTATATATGCTGTTCTTATATAGGTTCGCATCCTTGATTAGCTTCATATTATTGTCATAAACATAAAATGTATAGAAACACTCTTGATTATCAACCTCATCTGAATTAGCCGCATTTTCATTATTATCAAAACGTATGGTGTCTAGCTCAATTCCACCTGATATTCCCTTTTTCTTCGCTACTTTAGAAATCTTCCCTAGCTTGTCTGACCAAGCGAGCTGATTGATATCGAGTTCACTTTCAATAGATACAATAAACTGCCAGTTGCCATATTTATCAATAAGACTATCTTCACTACCATGATTACTAGCTCCATTGCTACCACCAGACTGATAATATCCATATTCATTCAATGTGGACTCGCTTCTGGCCCAAGTCTCGTAAGAATAACAAAGAGATAGTTTCTCATCGATATATTTTATGATATAAACAAGAGTACTATCATCATCCTCATCATCAATGTTCATACCATTGAAACGAAGAACCAGTTCGTTCACTCCATCCTTGCCACAATCGATATAGCTGTAATCTATATAATCAATTTTCTTATTTGTAGAGTTTTTAAAATAATATGCCGTTACTATATCGAGTACTTCCGAAAGTGTATATTCTCTTCCCTTTTTGTATAAAGCTTCCTCCATATCATCTTTTGGCATAAATCGATCAAAAGATACCTTCGTTTTATTTTTCATAAATTTCTCGTAGGCTTTTATGGAAAGTTCTTTAGGAGTGGGGGTTGGTATTATAGGTGCAATCGTTGGTGTTGTAGATGGTTCTATCGTAGGTGTAATAGTTGGAGCTACTGTAATCGTCGAAGTCGGTGACAGTGAAATAGTTAAGTCCTTAGGATTATTTACTTTTTCAGTTTTTTTACATCCATTAATCATTAACAATAATGTAATTATTAAAATAACATTTATCAATTTATTCTTTTTCACTTTATTATTTTCTCCTCGGTATACGTTTTGAATGTTTATAATAACTCCAACCCATTAATATACTTATCCAAAAATCCCAAACTTCCTTTTCTTATAAAATGGTTCTACATTCTCGACAGCACCTTTTCCAAAACTGTTTGATAAGGGAACAAAATCAAGATATTTACCATTAGAAAAAGGAACTCCTGCATTAGCTATGCCACTAAAAACTTCATTTTTATCACCAGAGAAATCAACAACAATAAGATAACTTTGCTCATTATCTTTAACCATTAATCTCAGATATGCGGCATTAACATTCTTGTTGGTTTTAAGATATTTACAAATCGCATCAATCATCTCCCTAGGATACTCTGCCGGCTCTCCAAGCATAACCTTTGTATCCTTCTCTGCTACCTGTTCTTTTATCACCGTATTTTGAAGCACGCCTTTTGCTGCACTTTCAATAACATTAATCATATCTTTCGTCACAATAATATTTACTCCATATGGATTAATAGAAATTCCATCAGCTTTATCAATAAAATTTTTGATATCATCAAAGGTCGCAATATTACCACTAAACTTTTGCTCTTTATCAAATCTTCTGAATTCATTCCAGTCAGTAAAAAACGGATAGAAGCTTTTATTTTCTGAATTCGTTATTAATGGAAATTGAATAATACTCTTTTCCTTTATAACACATTCTCCGTTTTCTGCATTTGATTTCTCCATATTCATTTTACTTGCATCCAAAGGCATAAGATATTTCGCATGATATATTTCCTTGAACATATTTGCTTCCATATCACGGTTAACTCTTTTAGTACTCAGCCCCTGAAAGAACTGGTTAGCAGCACAAACTAATCTAGGATTCAATATTGGTCTATTTATCTCGGGAACATCTGAAAAATCTGGTTTATCAATAACATCAAACAAGCTCATAGCCAAATGAGTCTGACCGTTATCTATCACAAGCAGTTCAAAACCGCTTCGATACAAATCCCCAAACATTAACATCCTTTGTTCTTCATTGATTTCTAAAGGTTTAACAAATATCTGTTGTTGCATCATATAATCCTGATATTCGTCGTAGTATTGTTTTTCTGTAAATATGTAGCCCGTTGGTTTACCATTTTCAAAGTCAAGATAGTAATTATTTGTGTAAGGCATATATGAAACCCTGTTGTATTGTTTCCATAATTCTTACCCCTTTTCCTAATTGTATTTTGTTCCCATAGATAATAATTCAATTAATATAATGAGAATTTTAGAGTTCCTCACAAATTGTAAGTTGTTGTGCTTTGTATAATGCTCATTTGCGTAGCGTTTTACTTATATCGATTTCCATTAGAATCAACAAAAACATATTCAATTGAGTAATCATTTGATGGTGCCTTGTAATAAATAATTTTATTATCTGTTGCATCTAGTTTTAAAGTTTCCTGAGCCCTATTAGAAACAGTATAAGTTATTTCAGCATAATCTAAGTTTGCTTTGTTTGCCCAAAACAAATCATAATTTTTTTGATTTACAATAACACTATCATGGATTAATTCATTATTTTCTCTTAAACAATTGCTTTGAAGTCTATACTTTCCATTTCCTACTGGTACAAATATCGCAAGACCATACGTGTTATTTGAACTAATATACCCACTTACTATATAATCATCAATATTAGTTTCGTAACAAATATGAGCATTACGGTTTATTTTGCTTAGCTTGTTCAATTTCAATTCTCTACTTTCAACGGTAGAACCATCAAGTTTGCTTTGCGCAGCGAAAAAAATCAGTAACGAAAAAATAAAAACTGTTCCGAATGCAATTGAAATATAATGTTTTTTGCTTTTCAACTCTTCCACTCCTTAGACAAATATTTATAAACCGAGCTACAAATTGGAATTTGCCTAATTGCTAGGCTTTCCTTCACAAACATAAAGGGAAATTACTTTAAGTTGTTATAAAATCACTTCTGGTCTTTCCATGTCTTTTCTAATTCAGCGGATACTTGGCAGTGTTCGTATTCATCTAACCATCCATCATGCCACATTTCGTATTTATTTCCTTTGTACAAATCAAATATGAATTTGCCACGCTTTTGAGGGGATGAATAATATATAAAGTGTAAGGTATTGTCCCCTTTGCATATTTCTTTTATCGTATCTTTCATTGTAGCTTTGATTACTAAATCTTTGAAAGTAAAAAAAGAGAGCACTTCTTCATTCATACTGTTTGTCAGTACCCAGACAACATTATTTCCAGCTACAGACGCTAGAAAATTCTCTTTTTTAATCAATGGTATTATATCTGACCATTTTGCTTGTTCAGGTAAATCATAATCCCGACTATTATCAAAACAATCATCGCCCATGCAAACACTGTCACGTGTGAAATGTAATATCATTTGTAACCCCCATTATTTCTTAAAAACACGCTTACCTGGCGAATGGATTATTATATAATCTACTGTGTTTATCGAAGTTATACCATTTTGAAGGTAACCCAAACATATCAAACTTATTGTTCTCCATGTTCATAATTTTTGCCTCTACCCCTAACTCATCGGCAATATTCAAAAGCTCATCAATATTACTTTGTTCCATCTTACACCCTAAGTATATTGTCTTTATATAAGGAAATGGTATCTTGTTTGAATAATAATTGGATATCTTGTCGTCAATAATTAGTCTCCATTCATTTTCATAGCCCCAAACTGGAGATTTTGTAATATACGCATTATAAAGAATTCGTGTAATTTTTTCAGGATCATTATTATTATATTCCTTTAACTTTTTATATGGTAGATTTATTCTGTTTGAAGTATAAATTACTGGGAAAAGACCCCCTTTAACAACAATACTTAGTCTTTCATCTAAATATTGTTTTCGATCAGTTTCTGAGTAAAATTGACCGTAGGTATAATTAATCATTAAATCTTTTTTTAATGGTGACAAATCATATTCAACACAATATCCCTTATGATTATCTGCATAATGTGACCACATTTGAATTTTATTTAAACTCTCGTGATTATAAGGACTTGAGTAATATATGTCACGTTTTCTATTTGCTGAAAAGCATGCTACCCTAATATTGGTTTGTATAATATGATCCATTTTTTGTTTTGCATCATTTCTTATATTATATCTTAGAATATTTATTTGGGATTGAAACTCTTTGGATTTATTTGCTAATATTTTATAAATAGCGCTATCGTATGCCGCTTTATGTGAGTACAAGTAATACTCTTCCCCGTTTACACAAGAATCGTTTAACTCATTGTATTCACTTAATGTTATTATATTATCGCCAGAATCACCTATTAATCCATTATTCTTGATTGCATCGAGTAGTTGCAATTTTTCATATTCAATTTCATTGTAACCAATTTTACAATCATATGGATCATTAAAGGTACTTGGATGTGACAACCATAATCTCTTATTCTTTAAATCAAGAATATTTTCTGATGTGGCTTTATAAAATTTGAAAAGTGAATTAGGTAAATATGTATTTTTACTATTCAGTAATGTTAAATCATCAAAAACTCTATCGGCAAATTCTTGATTTTTAGCTTTCTCATTAAAAACTTTTTTTAAAAAACTTTTTTGCCACTTTGCTTGATTTTTTGCCAAAGTTTTACCTCCAATTTATAAAAGTCAGTTTCAAGTTACTGTCTATTTCAGCCTTAAGCCGCAATGTTCAATTGAATCTCATGGCTTACCGCATATAATGTGAATTAAATGCAAAAGACAAATATCATTTTAACGGTATGGTTGCTATCAGTTTCCGGTATAGTTGCTCTGTGTTTTCGCTATTACGGAAGCTTATAAATATATCTTTCTTGTTAATACAATCTATCCTTATTGTAGGGGATGAATTCGCCTGCACAAAGAGCATAGCTTCACCGAGGTTGTCTAATTCAAAATTTCCTTTCAAAATGCCTCCACTACCGCCGTAACCGTTAGTCCTTTTACCAATACCAATATCAGCCATGCTTTTATCTATAAGAGAGATATCGGTAATATCAGAAAGTTCAATATTTAATCCATACATCGCTTTTATTTGTATCTCGTTATCACGAATATTTACAACCGGATCTCTTGATCCATAATAAAACATAAAACCTACGAAAACAAAGACTATTCCTATAAAGAAAACGATAGCAATAACAACCGCTTTAGGCGTCTTTGTTGCAGAACTATCAATTTTGTAAGTAGCTGATGTATTTTTGTATTTCTTATAAATCCGATTATAAACGACGACTAAAACAATAATACCGGGGACACATATCACTACTAGCAAAATAACACCTATTAAGATATTGAAAAGTGCCAATATACCCGTCACAATCATACTAATTGTATAAATTGTCCACATCCAACCATTCGCGCGGTTATACGCAGGAATGTCAGTTATTTCTTCTGGCCTTACGGTACTTCCTGACCAAAAATGTATTGGTTCTTTACATTTGAATGCCCAAAATGCCATTCCCCCAAAAACCATTGAGCATAGCCAACATATAACAGCGAAAGAAATATTTGGGAATGACATAGTTAATTCCTCCTAATTATTAATTTTTTTAAAAAATAAAATGATTAGCTATTCTATTATGATTAGTCACAACTACGAATAATTTGAACTCTATAAATAAAAATTCTATGTATTAATTAATGTGTCAATATAATTGCAAGTTTCTGGTAGTTCAACCTCATCTCCTGTTTTTACGAAGTTGCAAACTTTTTTAGTATCAATTCTTAGCCAAAGATATAAAAGTATATCTATAGTTATTACAATGGAAGCATATACTAACCCTTTTTTGGGGTTAGTAATCAGTATTATCAATATAGGTGGTAAATGCTGTTTGGTAAGCGGATATTATAGCAACTGCTTAATATATACATATTGGAAGTTTAAACTGTTCGGTAAATTGGAATTTAATCCTCACTGCTTTATTCAATAATAAGTTCTACATATTCCTCTACTTCTTTGTTATATACGTGTTTTCCTATTATAGAACGTAGGTTTCTAATATCCTCTAAATCAGGGCTTGCAAATTCTTGATAACATTTTTGAGAATCATCTGTATTTAATTCTTCGTAAAAATCCGAAATATGGCAATAGAACTTATCGAGTATATCTTCTAAAGGATATTGTGTTATATAACTTGCATTAGCACCCTCATCAAATTCTGGTTCTTGAACAAAAGATAGTGAAGTTACATATAAACTCTCACCATCTTCTTTTACTTCAAATACTCCGTTTTCAATTTCAGAATATGTATCACTACTATATTTGTTCGCATTATAATTTTCGATTTGTTTCATAGTTTATTCTCCTTTTATAAATTCTTGTTTGTTTAATTATATGATAAAACATATTTCACTTCATTTTTAAAATAACTGCTTATAAATATAATAGGAAGCTATAGAATCCCATATAAATTAGATTTTTGTAAGCATATCTATCTTAATTGTAGGGGATGAATTCGCCTGCAAAAAAAGCAAATCTTCACCAAGGTTATCTAATTCAAATTTTCCTTTCAAAGTTTGCCAACCCAGTGTTTATTTGACTCTCGATGTATGCTTTAGAAATTAGCATAGCTTGGATTGTGGGTTCAAAGCGATTGAATTGTAGACTTCCTTTTTCATATTTGCTTTGTGCTTTTGTAGTTTTATTTATAATTGAAACCACTGGGGGTAGTGCATCATTCAATTCTTTGCTAGTATAATTTATTGATTCATCTCCCGAAATAAGTGACTTGGAAATATAAAGTGCTTTAATTCTGTTTTTTAAAAGTGAATATTGAGATGTTCCCTCTAAAAACTTCAGTTGCATTTTTTCACATTTAACAATAATATTAGATAGTAAAAATATGGCCTTTTCTAATTCTTCTTTGTTATATTCTATCATAATATCTCCTTATGAAATTGAAATTTGCCTATGTATTGGTCTTATTTTCAAATTTTAAAAAAAATCATTTATGCTTTTATAATATCTTTAATTATATTATGTCTTGTACATGCAACAAATTGCGGACTGATTATCTTTTCACTAATAGTTATTGTCATAACTCTGAGATTAATCCCATGAGTATTCTGAAATATTGGATATAATTTTTTACTAAAATATTATTTTATCTAAAAAATAATAACATATTATACCACTAAATGCCAATAATTTAATAATATTATTGGTTATTTTATTATCGGTAAACACAACAAAAGCACCGCCATAATGACGATGCTCTTGCTATATATTCTTATGATTAATAATTAAGCCAACTTCTCCACTAACTCTTCAATCCTATCAAGTCCCTTTTTAATCTGATCCATTGAAATTGCATAAGACAGTCTAATATGATCATCAAAACCGAAATCAGCACAAGGAATTACAGCTACATTATAATCCTCAATCAATATCTGCGCCAGTTTATTTACATCACCGATTTTAGTTCCGTTGTATTCCTTATCCAGCGTCTTACTGATATCCACGAACAGATAAAATGCACCCTGTGGCTTTAAGGAAGAAACTAATTTCATATTAGAAACTCTCTCATACATATAGTCCCTTCTCTTATTGAATTCCGCATGCATGTTACGAACGGAATCCTGTGGTCCTACTAAAGCTTCGTAAGCTGCCTTCTGTGCGATGGAGTTTGGATTAGAGGTCTGATGGCTCTGAACGCTTCCCATCAGCTTTGCAATCTCTTTGGAGGAACCGGTAAATCCAATTCTCCAGCCGGTCATGGAATAGCTTTTTGCCACACCACTGCAGGTGATGGTACGCTGATAGATTTCATCATTTAAGGATGCGATGCTGATTGCTTCACCCTCATAAATCAGATGCTCATACATTTCATCGGATACTACAAAGAAATTCTTTCTTACAGCTACCTCAGCAATAGCCTCCAGTTCTTCTCTGGTATAAATCATACCGGAAGGATTGCTCGGTGAATTTAAGATTAAAGCCTTTGTTTTCTCTGTGCAAGCTGCTTCAATCTGAGCTGCGGTTACCTTATAGTTCTGTTCCTTATCTGCTCTTACAAATACCGGAACACCATCGGCAAGCTTGACAATCTCCGGATAGCTTAACCAGTAAGGAGTCGGAATGATTACCTCATCTCCGGGATTGCAAATCGCCTGGAATACATTTGTTAAGGAATGCTTTCCTCCGTTACTTACGACAATCTGGCTGGGCTCATATTTAATATGATTAAAGTTTAAGAATTTATCGCAAACAGCTTTTTTTAACTCTAAGGTACCATCTGCAGGAGTATATTTTGTAAATCCATTGTGTATTGCCTTGATTGCAGCTTCACAAATATTGTCCGGAGTATTAAAATCAGGCTCACCTGCTCCAAATCCTACTACATCAATTCCCTGTTCCTTTAATTCTTTCGCTTTTGCTGTAATAGCCAATGTTGATGATGGCTTTACCGCCTGAGCCTTTTTTGATAATGTTAATGCCATTTATCGCACCGTCCTTCGTTATTATTATTGTATCAGATAAAACAATACTCTTAGTTTCCTCTTTCTTTATTGTATCTTTGTATACAATCTCGTGAAATCTTTAATCATTGTAATATATAAATTTCAATATTGCAACTAAAATATCAAGAAAATTTTAAAAAAGTATTTTGCGTGGCTTTCACATGTCCGCTCAAGACGGATTTTTTGTGCAATTTGTATATATCTGATCAAAACTCTTGTTATAAAAAACGATACGTTATTTAGCTTTGACTCTTTATCGTCTGATTATCTTTCTTAGGAATGAATAACTTAGCTACTTCATTTAACAATAGTAACTAGTTCATCCTTCATATTTCCAGCCATTATCATTGTGATATATCATTAGCTTCGTCATTCCACCATCCACTGTAATATTCTGTCCTGTAATAAAGCTGTTTTTCTCATCACATAAAAACATCACTGCATTCACGATATCGGCAGGAATACCGACCCGCCCTGCGGGATGCTGGGTATTATCTTCTTTACTAAATTCTGAATTTGTAGTATCAATCCAGCCGGGAGAAATACAATTTACACGTACTTTCTCCGCCAATGTCGCCGCTAACCCATGGGTCAAAGCTGTGATACCGCCCTTTGCAGCGGTATAACTTTCAGTATCAGACTGACTCATAATATGACGGGTAGAGGAAATATTAACGATACTTGCCCCTTCGTTAAAATGCTCCATAAAAAGCTTTGCTAGCAAAAATGGAGCGCTTACCCCCACCTTCAATACATAATTAAAATCTTCATAGGAGCAACTTTTAAGACCGCCCTTCGACAAGCAGGCATTATTGATGAGATAATCTATTCTACCATGCTCTGCAATCACTTTGTCTGCAAAAGCCATCAGCACGCTTTCTTCTGCAATATCTCCTACAAAGTAATCATTTTCTAGAATATCGATCGTACAGACAACCACACCCTGATTCCTGAACTCATCACAGATTGCTCTACCAATTCCCTTGGCACCGCCTGTAACTACGGCAACTTTATGTGATCCCATAGATTTTACTCCTTAAAGATTTTCTACGAACTGAATTTTCAAGCCATTGGGATCTAGCAGATAAAAGAATTTCACAGAAGGAGCCGGTTGGAATGGTCCACTATGGATTGCGATTCCTTTTTCTTTAAGTTCCTTAATCTTATCATCAACCGAAACCACTTCAAAACCCAGCGAGATATCAGCTCCCATATTGATTTCCCTCGGCTTTGGACTGGTCATTAACTCAATCTCAGTTTCCCCATCTCCCAGAAATACGATATCAACTCCCGGCCCTTTCATTCTTCTTTTTTCTTTTAACCCTACAACTTCTCTATAAAATGTGAGAGATTCCTCCAAATCTTTTACCACCAGTGTAGTCCAACAGAATTTCATAATTGACCTCCATATTTTCCTTGAATTTCTTAATTATTATAGACAATTATATTATATAATATAAAAAAGTATTATAAAATGCTTTTTTTGCAAAGGATTATATATTAGTGTTTCAAGTTTATACCTGCATCCAGTGTCTTTAAATATTTGTATATGCATTTTTACGCAAAGTAAAATATTCCAGATTTAATATATTAAATATTTCATAAAACCTAATTCCCCTTACTTCCTATCGCTCTGTTTGTAACTACATTGATACAGGTTCATAATATAGTAATCATTGCTACGATTAAGACTACAATAAAAACACATCCTAGGGATATGTAGATAAATCCATCTGATTCAGACTCTTTATAAATATTTTATTAGTTATTTCTAGGAAACTATCGATATTAAATTACAAAATATAGTTTACATTTTAACAGGACAATACTCCCTGGAATTCTGCAATAAGACTTATATGTACTTTATACTTCACTTTTTTTAGATATTCTACATTTTCTTTTCCACCTAAGCTTAGCAATGGTTCATATCCAAAACATTCATCATAGCTAGGCTCCCCATATTTCTTTACTGCTTCAAAATATGGATTCCATTTCCAATATCTTTCTTGGTAGTAATCATCAAAAAAATAATCCCAGTTTATTTCTTTATCAATCCATATTACCTTTATTCGATGATGCCTATAATCTAATATTCCAAAACTCCCCCTACTATTGCATGAAATAATATCCCCCATCCCTGTTACAAAAACTGGGATATCATCAAAAGGCATAATATATGTTTCTTCTAACAATTCCTGCACATCATCTGGGTTTATTATCTTTAAGTATCCGTTAAACGTACTTCCAAAACCATACTTTTCCCATATTTCAATTACATTTTCTCCTACTCTGTCCTTATATTTGTCGATTATATTTCTGCTCACTTTTTCAAATAATTTAAAATCGCTAAATACTTTTTCCATAGATTCATTCATAAATAAACACCTCCACATGATAATTTATCGTTGAATAGAAACTTATTATAATCTTCTTTGGGCAAATTTTTATCTGTAATATATTTATTTACTCCATTTTCAAGAACACCCGTTTTCGTCTTCCATTGTGATCCAATAGATGAATTTATTCGACTATTACCCAATCCAGTTACGCTCTCTAAATCGCCACTAGCTATTTGAGCAGAAACATGTAATGCAGCTTAAGTTTAATCCATTCATTAGCTTGGTGTTCTGCTCTTTTTGTTGTTCAGCTTTTTTGCATCTATGCCTTGCTTTACCATTTGAATATCCTGTACCAATTGGATTGCAAGGACTATTGCTTCTTCTCATGCTTCCTGTATGCTTTGGAGAACTAGATCAACTTTCTCTTTATACCTTTCACTATTATAATCTTTTATTTCATTTAATATATTTACTATTTGATTTCTTTTACTATATTCCGCCTTATTTAATGCATTGATAAATGGATTTGTGTATAATTCGTTATTCAAAATCATTCTTGTCAGCTTTTCAGCACAATTTTTACCTTGTGGAAACATTCTATCCATATTATTAACCAGTTCAATCATCCCATCATCATTACCGCATTTTTTACAAATATGTAGGATGGTTTTCATTATTGACTCTGAAGCTGACGGAAAATCAATATCATCTACAAATATTGAGCATAGTTCTTTTATTAAAGTTATGTCCCCATTATAGTATATTTGTGAAAGTATATCTTCAAAAACATCTATATTATCCTCCTCACCCAAAAATCTCATTTTCCTTAATTCATTAATATCACTTTGTAAATCCATAAAACATCACTCCCTCTGCAATCCCTTTAGCATTAGTGCTTAAATATATTAGGATATAATTCTCTGCATTTAGCTACATATTCAATCATCTTTCTTGAAGCTCCGCCTTTATTTCTTCATAAGACATTTCGCTTACGAGTTTAGATTTATCACCACCCTTGGTAGCTTTACTTACTACCGCATTATAGATATACTATACTTTGGTTTAATCTTGTAAGCTCTTTTTACCACTAAAATACACAATCTATATTAAGCCTCTTTTTAAAGATTTTTTACATTTTTTACAACTCTATTATACCATAATGATAGCTCCAAACAACATTAACCTTCTAACTTTTCAAACGGCTTGTATTCGGTCTTTGTCCACATCATACCATATATAATCCTTACAGCTCCCTAAGTATCTTTGCTACGCAGAAAGCATCATAAGAATCATCTTTTTTTGACATAGGAGCACTTGAACGCATTGCATCTGTGTAAGCAGGATTTACATGCTTGACGGTGTATTTATGCCCCAAAAGGTAGGAAGCAAAGTTCAGTCCAAAACCTCTGGTATCCTCCAGACCAAATATTGGCTGCAAGTCCCCGTATAACTTTTTCACATCGACCATAAATTTGTCATATGCCGATGGTCTGTTGGCGAAGGTGATTTCGCCTATTTTGTTAGTCCAGCAGTCCATAACTACCGCTGTGTGTGTGTCTTTATGCATATCAATACCAATAAAAGCCATCTTGCGTTTTTGATAAATAATATCTCCTCCATTTCGTTGTTTGTCTCCATAAAACCTGTCGGCAACCGCACTTTATGAGCGTTAGATTTGATTAGGGACAAATCTTGTAAAGATGTGTCCCTTGACCTAAATCCTCGCAAGGGAGTTTTAGCCTATCCATTTTCCATGTGACTGATTACGTGATTACAAGCTCACGAGCCTCTATTCTGTTCTTCGTTACGTGAGTTATTTACTATTTGTAAAAGTACTTACAAAAGTACAAATTTCAATTGTGTGTGATATTAACTCTGGTGAGAAATGATTGCAAGTAGATTATGAGAAAGAGACAAAACAAAAAACAGAGAAGAAAAACATTTACCGTTAATTCTTCTCTGCCTGTATTTGTTTTTTATGCAATTATTAAAAAAGACTCTGCTGTTTTTTTGCTAAGATTCCCGGGAAGTGATAAAGTAATTTTCCCCCTTAAACCCCCGGCTGTGTCCCATTTTATCATGAGTCAAAAAGCTGGTCAAGGAGGGGTTCACTATGGACTGTGGGTGCTGTTTCGTTCTAACTTTTCTTGTTTAATCTTCAGACTCATTCACTCACCAGAATTCTGTCTCGAAGTATCTTACCCCTGTGTGGCGATGTGTTACCTCTGTTTCCGATTCTGGTGCATAGGCTTAGATAAGTTACCTATCAGTAGATTTGAATTAATTTGACGGCAATTTGGGAGCTGTTCCTTTCGGCACTTTTCCGAACAAATTGTGCTGAACCCCCCTATTGATTTTGGTGCAGGATAAAGGCACGTGGTCGTTCACGACCTGTGCCGAGCCACAACCGTCGGCAGTGCCGACGATTTAATTGTTTTGGCATAGGTGGTCAGATTAGCCGCAAGTGTATCAATTAGGTGGTCAGAATAGCCTACAAAGGCTGTATTCAGACATTTAAAGAGAGTGTAATAGGTACTCAAATTGGTTGAGTTTGGCTTGTTTTATGAATCTCATTCATAAAGGTGCAATCATTTTTGCAAATACGCATAATTGATATTGACCTTTGCGTGCTTATATTTTTTACTTTCAACTTCCGGAGTATATCCACAAAGATACACATTTTCGTTTAATATTCTTCAGCCTATAGAAGCATAAAGAAAGGCAGCTACCTCTATTGAGATAACCGCCCTTGTATATATGTTGTGAGGATGTGATGTCACACCTATCCTATGTTTGCATATAGATAACTAAGGTGAATATGCTTTATATGTCCCGTGATATATCAGTTTTCGCATTTTTCAAATATTCTTCTAAAACTTCTTTATCATCTTCATCCTCTGGAGTCAAACCAAGATACTTATAATCCCATATAATATGTCTTTCGTAGTCGTCTGCATTTGTCAAGTCTTCATAGCTATAATCAATTTTAAATTTACCTATATTATCAATTGTTAATGTAAGATTGGTCCATACCTCCTCTCCATTTTTCTTAAACTCAAGCCATAGTTCCTGAAGAGAGTCTAATAATTCACACCATAGCTTATCATATTCGTCTTCATCAATATTAAATAATTCAGGAATATTGTTACAGTATACAGGTTTATTATTATCCTTCGGATAATAGTTAAAATATGATTTTCTAACCCCATCAGTTATTTCGCCATATAAATATACTTTTGTCCAGTCTTCTTGTATAATATCTGCTACTTTCTCCACTATTTCATGATAAATTTTTTCCATTCTTGATGTATCCACTTAATTAACCTCCTGGTTTATTTTCAAAATCAACCATTTCCCAAATATCTCCAATCTTATATTGTACAATAAAGCTTATAGGACGTTGAGAAGTACCATCATATCTTACTTTAATTTTAACTTTTACTTCCTTACCTCCTTTCCCATCTTTACCTTTAAGATTCTTAGCCCAAAGCTTTTCGAGTATTCTCCATTCTCCTCTATTTAGGTTCGAATTCATTGCCACAATGTTATCCACTTTACCAGAACCATTAAATATCGTTGCTATTAAATGACCACCATCATCTTTTCCTTGACCATCTTTTTCATCATCATCTTTAGTCCTCCGGTCTTCGCCCCCTGCTTCAACCTGATGTGTTGTATTTCTTTTTCCTTTTTTTAGTGTAAGATTTCCTTCTGCACTTATTAGTCGACCATTTTCATCAGTCTTATATGTATAGCCATTTGCAGTAAAAGTAGTATTTGGTTTTAGCTTATATGTATCCTCAAAGTGCTCGTCTTTAGTCTTACTTACTCCCGCATAGGATACTAAGGGATTCCTCTTGCCCCAACTTTATCCAATTTTAACATAGTGTAAAAAAGCGGTCAAGGAGGGGTTCGCTATGAACTTGGGCTTCCCTATGGGCTAAAAATACAAAGAAAAATGGCTGAAATCCATACAACAATTATATTGTAGGATCACAGCCATAATTTAATTAGTCTAAAACTTATTTCGCGTAATCAATTACTCTTGACTCTCTGATTACGTTTACTTTAATCTGTCCAGGATATTCTAATTCACTTTCAATTTTCTTAGATAGATCACGTGCTAACAGTACCATCTCAGCATCGCTGATTTGTTCAGGTACAACCATAACTCTGACTTCCCTGCCTGCTTGAATAGCAAATGACTTATCTACCCCCTTAAAGCCATTGGTAATATCTTCAAGTTGCTTTAGTCTGTTGGTATATGTTTCTAAGGTTTCACGTCTTGCACCGGGTCTTGCTGCTGAAATTGTATCAGCTGCCTGAACAATACATGCAATCAATGACTGGAATTCAACATCACCATGATGTGCTTCAACCGCATTAATAACAATCGGAGATTCTTTGTATTTTCTACAGAGATCCACGCCAATCTGTACATGGGTTCCTTCCACTTCATGGTCAATTGATTTACCGATATCATGCAATAATCCGGCACGTTTTGCAAGTCTAACATCCACGCCGATCTCTGCGGCTAAAAGACCAGATAAAATAGCCACCTCAATTGAATGCTTTAATGCATTCTGTCCATAACTTGTCCTAAATTTCATCTTGCCGAGAAGCTTAACAAGTTCAGGGTGAATTCCATGAACTCCAACTTCTAATGTAGCAGCTTCTCCCGACTCCCTAATCATCACTTCAACTTCTTTTTGAGCCTTTTCTACCATCTCTTCGATTCTTGCTGGATGAATTCTACCATCCACAATCAGCTTCTCAAGAGCAATTCTTGCAATTTCTCTTCTGATTGGATCGAAAGCTGATAAAATAACAGCCTCAGGCGTATCATCAATAATTAAATCAACACCAGTCATTGTCTCCAAAGTTCTGATATTACGTCCCTCTCTACCAATGATTCTACCCTTCATCTCATCGTTAGGAAGCTGAACAACGGAAATCGTTGTTTCAGCAACATGATCTGCAGCACATCTCTGAATTGCTGTAACTACATAATCCTTTGCTTTCTTATCCGCTTCTTCTTTTGCTTTATTTTCCAAATCTTTAATAAGCAGAGCGGTTTCATGTTTTACTTCTTCTTCAACAGTCTTAATCAGATATTCCTTAGCTTGTTCGGAGGTTAATCCAGAAATCTTCTCTAACTCCTGTAATTGCTTTACATGGAATTCTTCCACTTCCTGCTTGGTTTTATCAAGCTCGGATTCTCTTACAGAAAGTTTTGCTTCTCTCTTTTCCAGTGCTTCGGTCTTTCTGTCTAAAGTTTCTTCCTTAGTCAGAACCCGTTTTTCATAACGTTGTAGTTCAGCTCTGCGATCTTTTGTTTCCCGCTCGAATTCATTCTTATTTTTTAAAGCTTCTTCTTTTGCTTCGAGCAAGGCCTCGCGCTTCTTAGTTTCAGCTGTTTTTAAAGCTTCATCTATGATCTCTCTTGCCTTTTCATCCGCACTGCCGATCTTCGCTTCATATACTTTGATGCGATACGACGTAGCGATTTTCCAGGTAAGGATAGCTACAACAACGAAGGTAATTACAACCGCAAGAACGATCATTAAAACCTCATTTGGCACAGGAGCACCTCCTTATTTAGTTTTCATTGTACAATATGCGATAAACAAGATGAATTCACCTTTAAATGATAAAATCTTATTCACTTACCGCAAATTCAGCATGTTATGAATTTCCATCAAGTGAATATTTTCACTTACCAAGAATTCACTTATCAATAAATAATACAACATATAAATTTTATACTGATTTTACTAATATGTCAAGTACAGTAAAGAATAATTTATCTATTATGACAAAATATTATATCAATATATAGAACAATTTAAAGTTCCACCCACAATATAAACCCTAATTATATATTATTTATCAATAATTATGTTTAATTATTCACCAAAAGTCCTATCGTTAAACTTCATAATTAATTTATTAAAATTTGTATCTATAAATGAATTCTATTATGATTTATTCTCAAATCCTGCCAGTAATTTATTTATACCCCAATGTTTTCGTACCACGATATCATCGTATAATGTTTAAAAAACAATTAAAAATTAAACCATATTTCCCATATAATAAAAACCTTTGCTTTCAGCCAAATGCACATCTATTATTTTTCCGATAAGCTCCTGCTCTCCGGGGAAATGCACCAAAAGGTTATTGCTTAACCTTCCGGTAAGAAGGTTTGGATTTTGAGAATTCACTTCCTCCACCAATACCTTTTGCACTGTATGCTCCTCTTTACCGGCAGCCTTTGCAGAGCTAAGCTGTATCTCCTGTAATAGACGATTGAAACGATCCATTGCAACCGTCTCTTCCACCTGACCCTCCATTGTTGCTGCGGGTGTTCCGGTACGTTTTGAATAGATGAAGGTAAAGGCGCTGTCATAGCCCACTTTCTTAACCACATCCATGGTCTCTAGAAAATCTTCCTCTGTTTCTCCAGGAAATCCAACAATAATATCAGTAGTCAATGAAATATCCGGAACGGCTGCTTTTATCTTGTCTACAAGTTCCAGATAGCTTTCCTTCGTATATTTCCGGTTCATTAGTTTTAGCAGGCGTGTACTTCCTGATTGAATCGGAAGATGCAGATGCTTACAGATCTTTTTACTATGTTTCATAACCTCAATTAATTCATCGGATAAATCTTTTGGGTGGGAAGTCATAAATCGGATTCGCTCAATACCCTCGATTTTCTCTATTTCTGTTAAAAGCTTTGCAAAGGTCATCGGAGTCTCCAGATTCTTGCCATAGGAATTAACATTCTGTCCAAGCAGCATAACTTCAACAACTCCATCTGCTGCGAGACCTTTGATTTCATCAATGATATCCTGCGGATTTCTGCTACGTTCCCTACCGCGTACATAAGGTACGATACAATAGCTGCAGAAATTATTGCAGCCAAACATAATATTTACTCCTGCCTTAAAGTTGTACTTCCTGTCATTTGGCAAGCTTTCCACAATCATGTCCGTATTTTGCCACAGATCGATCACCATTCGTTTAGAATCAAGTCTGGTCTGCAAAAGTTCAGCCAGCTTAAAGATGTTATGAGTTCCAAAGATGATGTCCACAAAGCGGTAACTGGTTTTAATCTTTTCTACCGCTGAGGCTTCCTGCATCATACAGCCGCATAACGCTATCAGCATCCCTGGATGTTTTTTCTTTAGTTTTCCCAGATAGCCTAGGCGTCCATATACTCTGTTATTGGCATTTTCCCTGACCGTACAGGTATTATACAATACAAAATCCGCATCCTCCGTATCAGTCTCAACATATCCGATCTGTTTTAAGATACCTGATATTTTCTCAGAGTCGCGTGAATTCATCTGACATCCAAAAGTACAGATTGAGTAGGTTAACGTTCTACCTAAACGTTCACTTTCTTTTTTGAACCAACGTCGCAATAGAGCCATATAGTAATACTGTCTTTCGGGTTCATTGAATGGTACTTCCACATTTATATCTATCATATCTAAATCAATATTAAAATTACTCATCTTTTCCTTATATTCCTTTTCTAATACTTATCTGATATTTAGTAACTACAAGATTATAATATATGGGACTAATAAATTCAATCCCAACTCTGCATAACCCATTATAAAGTAAAGTTCAGCCTGTATGCCAGGGAGGCATAAGAAATTCCCGTAATGCACCGTTTGGAATACAGATTGTCGATTTTGTATGACGATTATGGCATACAAAATCGGCAAAATATATTCCAACCGGTGTGTGAGGGAACTTCCTATGCCTCTTGGGTATACAGACTGAGCTGTAACTATATGATCATACTTCCAAATTCAAATATTACCAGCTTCAATTCCTCAAAGGTGGACTCCCTATACTCTAATGCTAAAGGAAACTCGGCTGGCTCTTCCACGGTTTCTATCGTAAGTGCCGGTCTAAGGAAGTTTTCAGAATAATAATGAACTGTATTTCCACCGGAATCTCCATTGTCAATCTCATTTTCGGGCGGAACAAGCTCATAATTCGTTATTTTCTGTAGGCGGTATGCTATCTTCAATTGTTTCTCATTATAATTATCCGGCATGATACTTCGGTAATAATAAATCTGCTTTCCTCTAGAGTGAAAATCCAGGAACCCACTGGACTTATATTTATTGAATATGGATATTAATACTTTAGTTTCATTTTCACTGGCTGATTCATCCTCCTCGGTTTTAGGTTTCCACAGTACACTCGGGAAATTCCGATTAATATCCACACCTCTAGCATTGTATTTCCACTCAGCCGACGGTATATTCATTGAAAGGCATTTTTCTCTTAAATGCACATCCTGTATTGTATCGAAGCCTTCTAATGATATCATATATCCATCCGGATTTAAAAGAGGAACAAATAGAATGGTAAAAGTCTGCAAAAGCTCATAGATGCACGTTCCAAAAAGCATTTGTTCATACTCTTTTTTCCAATGTTTCGTTGTGTATTTTAATTTACTTTTCAAGGAAATTTTCTGATGTTTCGAGTTACTATATAAATCAGCATAATATTCGATCAGCTTTAGAATTACAACCGGGTTGATATTTTCCCTTGCATGTACTCCTCCACAGCATATCATATGCTGTCGCCCTACACCCAGCTTTAGCAAAATAATGTCACGATTGTCATGGGATTTGCCAATCGTGACATACCGTATTAAATTGGGATATTTATATTCCAGCTCCTTTGCTGCTGTAATGAATTTATCGTAAGGATATATTTCATTTAGATTAATTATCATATTCTCACCTGAGATGCTTTTAATCATATCATTTTATGACTGAATTCAGGGAATATGATTCTTTTATATAAATAGTGATGTTTTAGGTGTCATAAGTCATCTATAAAGTAAACCAATGAATATGTGTGCATATATATACAGATGACGAAGACCGGCCGAAAACGGTTGCCTCTTCTCTCGTTTAAGACTCAGTAAAATATGAGCATCTGCGAATATTTTACATCTTTGAGGCTTAATAAGAAAGTTACCGTTTGAGGTAAAGGCGAGTCATATGTATATATATGCACACATATTCATCTCTTTTCATAAACCACACCCGAGCTAGTTAATCAATTTTATTAAAAATCTTTGCTATCGGAGAATCAGAAGACAATATCAATGTCTTATTCTCTCCGGTAAGAGAGCCCTTTGCTGCCTCAAGAGACCTAACAAAGGTATAAAACCCACTTCTAGATTTATTAGAGTAAGCATCGGAGAGAATTCTCATGTATTCTGCTTCCCCTTCTGCAGTTATTTTTGCTGCTTTTGTATTTGCCTCAGATATGCTGATAGCTACCTCTTTATCTGTTTCATTCTTTATTTTCTGTGCTTGGGATGCACCCTCTGCGGTATAAGTAGCTGCAATCTGATCACGTTCGGAAATCATACGTTTATATACCGCTTCCTTATTATCACTTGGTAAATCCAGATGCTTTGTTTCAACTGAAATCAATTGAATACCATACTCATCCATGGCTCCTCCAATGTTTTCCATGAAATCATTATCCAAGGCTCCGTCACGGCCATTGATCACATCAGCCTGTGAAAGGCTGCTGATTACGTTCTTAATTGCATTATATACATTGGCGTCAATTCTACCTTCTGCTTTCGTCACCGATGAACTTAAACTTTTTGCGAATTTAATCGGATCAACAATCTTCCAGAGTACATAACTGTCAGCAACCATTGTTTTCTTATCTTTGGTTATGACATTGGATTCAGGCATATCATAGAACTGAATATTTTTTGGTATTCGATATACCTCTTCGACAAAAGGGGTCTTAAAGGAAATGCCTGCGCTTGATGTGAAACGTTCAATTTTGCCAAATCGTTTAATAACACTATACTGATTTTCTTTTGTAACTACAACAGAAGAAAACAATGTGACTACAGCAGCAATGATTATGATTAAAATAACTACTCCTGATATTCTTTTTGCTTTTTTCATTTATTCTTCACTCCTTCCGTAAATGAATCCAAAGGCATGATTTTTTGCACTCCTGTTTTGCTATCATCAATCACTACCTTCAGGGAAGGAAGTACATCCTCCATAGCTTCATAGAACATTCTCTGTTTTGTAACTAATGGGTATTTTTTATATTCCTCATACATTTTATTAAATTTTGCAACCTCGGCATTTGCTTCATTAATACGTTCGGTTTTCGTAGCTTCTGCCTGTTGTAATATCTTATCTACCTTGGCATCTGCTTCAGGGATCTGTTCATTCTTATACTTATTTGCAGTATTTATTGCAGTATCTGCACCCTGCTTCGCAGTTTCAACAGACTTAAACGCCTTCATAACCTCCTCAGTTGGTGGTTCGGAATCCTGTATTGAAATGTTTACTAATTGAATACCAATATCCTGCTTCTCCAGTTTTTTCAGTATGGATGCTTTAATGGCTGACTGAATTTCATATTTACCGGTTGTAATAACACTATCCACATCACTGCTACCTACAATCATACGAATACTGCTCTGGGCAATACTTTTTAAAATAGCTACTGGCTCTTTTGATGCATACACCGCTTTAACCGGATCAGATACCTTATATTCAACGAAGAAATCCACATTAACAAAGTTAAAATCTTTTGTAATCATCATTGATTCTTCTTCAATACTTTTATTTGTTTCCTTATCATATCCGATGGAAAAACCCTGTATTGTTGTATCAACCTTACTGACATTCTGAACAAACGGTATCTTAAAATGCAGTCCAGCGGTACCCACTGTTTTAGCTACACCAAAGGTAGTAACTACCGCCTGTTCCTGCTCTTTTATTGTATAAACCGAATTAAAGCCTAAAACAGCTACTAAAATCACACCAACAACCAAAATAATAAGCTTTCCGAATCTTTTCATAAAGCCTTTAAAATCAGGTTTTGATGGAAAATCATAAATCTTCTCTGTCATATATCCTCCCTTAATTTGTCGCGTATGCGTTTTCTTATGTTTTTCTCTTATTATTTTCTAATCTGCCCATTACCAAATATAATATATTTTGTCGTAGTCAATGCCTTTAACCCCATCGGACCTCTTGCATGAAGCTTTTGTGTACTAATACCGATTTCTGCACCAAAGCCAAATTCATTACCATCTGTAAAACGTGTCGAAGCATTCACATAGACAGCAGCTGAATCAATCTCATTTAAGAACTTCATCGCATGTTCGTAGTCCTTCGTTATAATCGCTTCGGAATGCTTGGTACTGTATTCATTGATATGAGAGATAGCTTCCTCGATACTATCAACAAGCTTCAGTGAAATGATTCGATCCAGATATTCGGTTGCATAATCCTCTTCGGTTGCAGGAACAAAGTTCTTACAAATGGCACAGCCGCGTTCGTCGGAACGGATTTCTACTTCCTTTGCATGAAGTCTTTCATATAATAGAGGTAAAAACTCCCTGCTTACCTTTTCATGAACGACCAGTGACTCACAAGCATTGCATACACCAAGTCTTTGTGTTTTTGCGTTATCAATAATATCAAGAGCCATGGTAAAGTCGGCATATTCATCCACATATACATGGCAGTTGCCTGTACCTGTTTCAATGACAGGAATGGTACTGTTATTAACGACAGTTTTAATAAGTCCGGCACCACCGCGTGGTATCAATACATCTATGTATCTGTTCAGACCCATGAATTCTTTTGCAACCTCTCTTGAAGTATCTTCAATTAAAAGAAGTGCATCCTCCGTACAGCCGCAGGACTTAAGACCATTTCTTAATGCTGCAACAATTGCAATGTTTGAATTGATTGCATCACTTCCACCCCTTAAAACAACTGCATTACCGGTCTTAAAACACAACCCGAAAGCGTCAGCTGTTACATTCGGCCTGGATTCATAGATAATTCCTATAACACCAAGCGGTACTACCTTCTGTCCTATGGTGAGACCATTGGGACGGACTGTCGTGGAAAGCACTTCGCCGATGGGATCCGTTAGAGAACTTATCTGCAACAAACCGTCAGCCATCCCCTGAAGCCTTTCTTGTGTTAGGCGTAATCTGTCCACCAGGGAGCTTTTCATACCATTCTCCTGCGCTGCCTTCACATCCTTTTCATTTGCTTCTAAAATACTAGAACCGGAGTCAAGAAGGGTTTTCGCACATACCTTCAGTGCACGGCTCTTCTCATCCTGAAGCATAAGACCAAGCTGTGTCGAAGCCTTCTTTGCTCTGCTTCCCAGTTCCTCCAAGTAGTTCATAGTTACCTCCATTCTGCCGAGTCCGGCAAACTTAATTATACAGTATCCTTTAATAAAACAAATTAGAGAAAGATTATAAATTGATTATAATAATATATATACCTAAATTAATGACTGATTACAATTGATCAAACAGCTTGGTGTCATGATTGCATCCACTTGTACGTCAAATTCATCTGCTGGGATTTTATCTACCACTTGAAAATCATATGCCAAACCAATCTTATAGAAATGAGTCAATGGAAATGCCGATAGATATCTATCATAGTAACCTGCACCATAGCCGATACGATTACCGTTTAGATCAAAAGCAAGCCCCGGAAGAAGCATTAGTTTGGGATAGGAAAGTCCGCTCTGCTCTTGATAACGATTTTTCTCTTCCTTCGGAGGCTCTGGTATTCCAAATTTACTTAATATCAGTCCCTCCAGATCCTGGACTTTATAAAAATCCATATCCTTATCTTCCACTCTTGGTATAAATACCTCCTTACCTTCCTTAACCGATTGGCGAATAATTTCTCGCGTATCCACTTCCGAACGGAAGGAAAGATAGGAAAATATCATATTACAATTGATATAAGCATCTGTCTGAAACAGCCTGTTGCTGATTGCAATACCAAGCTTATCCCTTTCTTTCGAGGTAAGCTTGTCTCTTTGCTCTTTTAACTTGAGGCGTATTTCATTCTTGATCATGTTAATCTTCCTATACTTAATAGATTTATAATATTTCAAAAATAATTTAATGTCAAAATCAAATCATCTTAATAATTAAAATGAATATGATGTTCCTACATTCATCAGTAACTGACTAATCTTGGCATCCTTAATTATTTTTTAAGGTCGGAGGCTTTTGTAACTGAACCATCCGGGTTTACAAACGATACCTGATCCAGTGTTCCACGAAGATTTTTTCTGATTGCTGCCACATACTCCTTACGAAGTCTTATCTGTTCTTCTTTTTCAGCTTCAGTCAGACCTTCCTTCTGGGATTTATGATATAATTCATTAATTCTTGTAATTCTTAAGTCGTCCAAGTTTCCTCCATTCCGCCGATCTGTAATAGAATCCTATATCAGCTTACCTTTACTATCAGCTTATCTCTTATTAGATAGTATATTGTCTTATTATTTCTGATATTGCTTAGTTTTTATATAATCCATGATATCAAAGTCTTCCACTTTATTTGATGTAAATATGGTGCCTACCTCTTTTCCCTCTATGATGTGGCTGATATTTCTGACATTATTACCGTTTGTTATTACCATATCTGCACCCGAGGCCGTCGCAATAATCGCGGCAGAAACCTTAGTAGTCATTCCGCCGGTTCCAACGGTGCTGATGGAACCCTTCGCCATATCAAATAAATGATCATCGATTTTCTCAATCAATGAAATCATTTTTGCATCCTTATTTCTGTGAGGATCATCCGTATATAAACCATCGATGTCGGATAAAAGAATTAATAGATCTCCGCCCACCAAAGCAGTAACAATTGCCGATAAAGTATCGTTATCTCCGAAGTCCAGATCGAGCTCATCCGTGGATACGGTATCGTTCTCATTTACTATCGGGATTACACCCAGTTTAAATAATTCGTCAAAGGTATTCGCCGCATTAAATCTACTGATATCATTAATCATGGTATATTTGGTCATTAAAATCTGGGCAGCTGTTTGGTTATACTCTGCAAATAATTTTTGATAAAGCATCATCAGACTTGCCTGTCCTACCGCAGCACACGCCTGCTTTATGGAACGTTCTGTCGGTCTTTGCTTCAGTCCAAGAACTTTTCTTCCCACCGAAATAGCACCCGAGGTGACTAAGATAACATCTTTGCCCTGATTTCTTAGATCAGTTAAAATTCGAACGAGCTTTTCCAGCTTTTCCAGATTCAGATTACCGGTTTCCGGATGGGTAAGGGACGAAGATCCAATCTTTACTATGATTCTTTTTCTATCCTTTAACATTTGCCTTATCTGCATTTCAAATCCCTCCACCTTAGTTTCTTAATATCTTTCTTTTGTGTTTTATGATATTTGTCCATTTAAAACATAAAATTGTATCTTTTCATATTTATCTTCTTTTAATCATCTATGTTAGGTAATTACGAAACTATATTATCTGTTTTTTTTCGCAATCCAAAAGCTCTGTGTGAGAATTAGACAGCTAACAACAGCTATCTAACTTATTCATAGCTTGGTGTATACAGGTTCGCAACTGCTTCAAATACCTTGATTCCATCAATCGCTGCTGATGTGATACCACCTGCATAACCGGCACCCTCTCCGCAGGGATAGATTCCACTGATATTACTTTCAAAAGCTTCATTGCGATGGATACGAACCGGTGATGAGGTTCTGCTTTCTACACCGGATAGAACAGCCTCTTCATCTGCAAACCCCTTAATTCTTCTGTCAAATGCAGTAATTCCTTCCTTCAGGGCTTCGATAATCTCGCCAGGAAGGCATGCTGCCAGATTTGACAGTCTGTATGCTCCCTTAATATTCGGTGTAACATTTCCTATTGTAACACTATCCTTGTTTCTTAACAAGTCGCCAAATAATTGAACGGGTATACTTCCTTTTCCAGCGTCAAATGCAGCCTTCTCCCATTTACGTTGAAAGGCAACTCCACTTAAAGGATCACTTCCACCAAAATCCTCGGGTTGAACTGTAACTACAATTGCGCTGTTGGCATTTTCTTCATTTCTCTCATAATTACTCATTCCATTAACCGCCAGATGTCCTACTTGAGAGGAAGCATTCACAACAAAACCACCCGGACACATGCAGAAGGAATATACACCACGCCCAGATTGAGTCTGATGTGTTAATTTATAATCAGCCGCAGGTAAATGGACATAATCTTTACCATACTGTGATTCACTTATCATTCTTTGTTTATGTTCTATTCGAAGTCCAATGGCAAATGCCTTCGGTGATAGCTCCAGCCCTCTCTTCAAAAATAACTCAAAGGTATCTCTGGCACTATGACCGATCGCAGGAATTAATATCTCACAGGGCAGTTTCTCCCGGTGATCCAGTTCGATTGCACATAACCTGTCATTCTCTATCGAAATATCAGTTAGCTGGGTTTCAAAGCGTACCTCACCACCCAGACTGATGATAGCCTTTCGCATATTTTCCACGACATACCGTAATTTATCGGTACCGATATGAGGCTTATTCAGATATAGGATATCGGAAGGCGCACCAAAATTCACAAAGGTTTCCATCACAAGTCCATATCTGTGAAAAGCATCCTTAACTAAAGTATTTAGTTTACCATCTGAGAAAGTCCCTGCTCCGCCCTCTCCAAATTGGACATTACATTGTGGGTTCAACTCATTCATTTTCCAAAAATGCTCGACCGCTTCCACTCGTTTACTTACCATAGCGCCACGCTCTACCACCAGGGGCTGGAACCCGTGCTTTGCAAGAAGCCATGCAGCAAACAGTCCGGCAGGTCCCGTTCCGACTATAACCGGCCTGGACTTAAGCTTCATCGTTCCAGTGGGAATAAAATCGTATTTCTTAGCTTCGGTTATTGATACATTGACATTCTTACTCCGACCGATGATAGCGGCTTCACTTTCCTTTGACTCCAATGAAATCGTGACCTCTACCGTATAAATATATTTTACTTCTCCCTTCCTTGCATCAATGGATTTTTTGACAATACAATATTCCCTGATTTTCTTTGATGGAAGTCTTAAGGCTTTGGCAATTGCATTTATCAAATCCTCTTCTGTATGCTGAATCGGAAGTTTTAATTGAGTTATTTTAATCATTTTTGTACCATTCCTTTAAATCTATTTCCGTAAGTGTTTCTCCTATTAGTTCTATTACGTTAATTTGCAGAGGCGGCAATTCCCGCTAAATATCCGGTACTCCAAGCCCATTGCAAATTGTAACCGCCGCAGGTTCCATCTACATCAATTAGTTCACCTGTAAGATAGAGCTTTGGCGAACGCATTGATTCCATGGTTTTATCATTTATTTCTCTAGTGGAAATACCTCCGGCACTAACCTGAGCATTATCGAAGGAATTCGTTGCTGAAATCGGCATGTTAAATTCCTTTATCTGTTTGACCAGATGATTGAAATCTTGATCCTTTAGTAGCTTAACATTTTGATATACATCAAGTTCTGCTTCCTTAATTATGATATAGTTTAATTTATGATTGAGAAGTCCAATCATCATTTCTTCAAGATTCTTATCGGGATTTTGTTGTATTCTCTGTTTTAGAAGCATTATCAATTCTTTCTGTGATGTCAGAGGCAGAAAATCCAAAATTAGATGAACCTTATTTCCTTGATCAACTTCTTTCGCAACATACCGGCTGATCTGAAGCACCGGGATACCTGATATCCCATAATCCGTAAAAAGGATTTCTCCCTCTTCTTTTGCCAACATTCTTTGCTTAGAATAAGCAGTTATTTTTGCCGCTGTACGGACTCCTGATACAGTCTTACAGTATTTTGCGGGAGATTTTAACTGAACCAAAGCCGGTAATGGCTTTATTATGGTGTGTCCCAGGCTTTTTGCAAGCTGATAACCGCTTCCGTCTGATCCTAGCTTTGCAGAAGCGCAGCCTCCAGTTGAAAGAATCAACGTTCTACCATAGTAGATTCGCTCCTTTGTAATCACTGTATAATCCGATTTTTTAATTTCTTGCACAGTTTCATTATATTGAAAAGTGACTTTTAGGCGTTCACACTCCATCAAAAGCACCTGCACAACACTAGCAGCCTGTTCCGAATTAGGATAGAGATAGCCGTCACGGTTTTTTGGATAAATACCCAATTCTTCAAAAAACTGAAGGGTTTTATTCACATCAAAATAAGACAGTACCTTCATTGCAAATGCACTGTCGTCGGATCGATAGCATTCCGGCTTCTGGATCATATTGGTGAAATTACATTTTCCATTTCCGGTAGCTAATATTTTTTTGCCTGCCTTGTCCTTTTGTTCAATCACAAGTACCGAACTTCCCTGTCTGGCGGCTGCGATTGCGGCCGTCAGGCCTGAAGCTCCGGCACCTACGATGATCACATCATATTTCACCCCAGCAGCCTCCTATAAGTAACAAATATTTGTTCCATTATATTTTACCCGGGGGTTTTTTTCAAGCTTTTCTTCGTATTATAACTTCCTGTTCCTTTTAGACTCTTAAAGTTACTTGCATGTTATATGTCTATGATATCTTTAACTAAGAATCTGATTATCGGTATTTATTATCAACTACATATATCTGACCTTTGACACCCTAATCCTAGTAGAATACTTTAATTTAACTGGAATAGCTCTCCAGTAGCGCATAAAGTTCATCCTGACTATTTACATAAATACCCTTGATTAAAGCAACGCGATCTTCCTCGGGTAAACTATTCGCTTCAATCGACGTATATTTGAAAATGCTTTTCAGATCACTATTATATACAACAACATAACCATTTTTTACTGCCACATAATAACGGCCGGGAACATAATCCTCATTATACGTCTTCTTAATCGTTATTTCATCTGCAGAAAACGATATCAGTTCATCGGAAATTAATCCTTTATTATATTCAGATAAGGGCATATCACTCATATAATCAGTCAGATAATTAATAACCTCTTCTCTGTTAAGGCCTACCAAATCTGCCGGTATGTTTAGTACCTGAGTTTGGGTTGTATCTGATTTCATATCATATATTTCAAGATTATATTTTGTTGTAGGTAATACAGTGATATCATTTTCACTTGTAGCTACTGTTTCATCTGATTTAATAGGCGCCTGAGTCGGTTGATTCTCTTTCGCCAATGCATATAATTGTTCTTTTTGTTCAATCGCTTTTGCATTATATAACTTTAAAGCATGCTGATAGCTTAAGTAATAGCATGCACAAAACATAACGCATAATAACAGGAAACTTAAGAGATAAATTGATACTTTCTTCAGCTTCATCCGAAACCACTCCTTCAGCATCATTATCTCCATTATTTTCTTGTTTATACATTTATAGTATAGATTTTAGCTATCATCCCAGTGAAGGGATGTCCAATTACTTAAAGCAAACTCAATCGTTCTTGAATGTATATACAGTTTTATGCAAGATTCTTGAGTATGTATTTGCCATCTAAACTATATACATGCAAATACTCACATATCGTTTTCATCCTATGTGGTGTTGAGTATATCAGCGTGTGAATATGACATTCTTTATAATAAATGTATCTTCTTTAAACCTTTGACAATTAACCTGCCTTTCGGTATGGATAACAGTTCCTCCTCATCCACACCCCTTAAGAATACGAGCAAAAGGAAATACACAATTACAGCGATGAATACTGCCAGAAGTGTCGCTATTAAATTACTGACAAACAGTTTCATAAAACCTTCATATGCAAAATACGTAATCACTCCCATAATTGCCGAGCATAAGAAAGGAATTAAGAACGTTTTGATTACTTCCTGATGATAATTCAAATATTTTTCAATTGTCAGCCAGTTTAAAACACATACAATCAAGGCAAAGGAAACATTACCGATTACAAGTGCATAGGTACTTAATGGTGTAAACTTCAGTAGACCAATTACAAGTACAATATGAATTCCCAGAGAAATTGCAGAATTAATTACTGGAGCCTTAAGGCGGTTGACGCCCTGCAGTATCGCTGATGATAAGGTTGACAAAGCATAAAATACAATAGCAATACTTCCCAGTCTTAATAAATTGGCTGGAAGTACTCTGGGATCTCGAAATATTAAGCGCATAAGGGGAGAAGCCAATACACCCATGCCGATAGCCGAGGGTATGGCAATAATCATGTTAAATTTGATTGCGGTGTGAACCTTATGTCGTATCTCATCCATCCTGCCATTACTGAATGCTGCGGCAATGGAAGTTATGACTGCAGCCGCAACAGCGGTTGCAATAGCAACCGGTACATTGGATAGCAATTTATATTTTGTATTATAGATACCAATTAAAGAATCACGATAAGATTTGACATACAAATCAGTTGCTTTTACATGGGTGTTAAATTGTTTTAGAGCATCATAGTCAAAAGCAGAGAGTTGCTTCTTATACATCAGCTGATTATAGAATATACTGTCAAGCATTCCGCTGATTTGGTATACCGTTTGGCTCAGAATGATCGGAACCGTCGTAATCATCAGTAATTTGAAGATAATCTGATAGGATTCCTTAAATTCATCCGTATCATGTCTCATCTGCTTTTTTAGATATGGTTTATAGATAGAAAAAACAAATAATAAGAACAATAAACCAATTAACGCTCCTGAAAGTGTTCCGAGAGTACCCCCAGCAGCACCATAAGAAGATACATTTACATTAGCACTGAAATTCTTTACGAAAATATAGGCAGCAATGATACTAACCGCAGCATTTACGATTTGCTCAAGCACCTGGGATATTGCAGTTGGAATCATCGTATTCTTACCCTGGAAGAAACCACGGAGTACTCCCATAATCGAAAAAACAAATATGGTTGGCGCAAGAACTCTAAGTGGTAATGCAATACTGTTACCTTTATAAAAAGATGCAAAAAAATCTGCTCCCACAAATATTATTAACGTTGCTAACAAACCGACGGATGCTGAAAATACCATCGCACATTTAAAAATGCGGTATGCATTCTTATATTCCTTATTATCTCTTTTAATTGCAACAAGCTTTGAAACAGCCATGGGAAGACTATAGGAAGATAAAATCAGAGCCATATTATAGATTTCAAAGGTATTACTATAAATACCTGAACCTTCATCACCGATAATATTAACTAACGGAATGCGGTAAAGCAATCCGATCATTCTTACAATCAATGAGGTTGCTGCTAATATACTTCCCTGAACCAAAAAACTGTTTTTCTTATTTCTTGCTGCCATAACCTGCTCCTTTATGTATCTTAAGTCATAAACATTATATCTATGATATCATTTAAATTCAACATAAATTCTATAAAACGTGACAAACATCAACAAATCAAAGAATATTATGGTTAGTTCTTTGTTTTGTTGATGTTTTAGATTACATATTTGTGCTGTTTTAGTCATATTATCAATAATATATAAGGTTGTCCATATATTTCACATGTATATATCTTGGTTGGGTGGCATAAGTCATCGAAATGGTTAATTTATGACGCCCAAACCAATCATAAAAAATCATTAATTATTTTACCGAAACATCCTTTGTACGGTTGTTCGGGAACAAAGCAATATAGGTTTTGCCAGGATTAATCGTCAGTTCCTCACCTGCCTCATTATAGTATCTCATAAAACTTTTTGCTTCATTCTTCTTCCAGGTAATCGGAACTGCTTTTCCATTAGAAATATACAATCCCTTGCCGCTGGCATTTGCTAAATCCATCGTCTGATAACCTTTTTTATCAATATTCCACTCTTTTACATACTGAATAATGATATTCTTGAAGGCTAACTGTTTTTTTGTGTTAGAATCAATATGCTTTTCGCCAAATTGGAAACGGTAATATAGTTTGTCACTGCTGTTGTATTCAAAATGCGGTAAATTATAACCGGAAAAAGTAACAGCAACCTTATTTGCAGCAGAACCATCGGTCAGATCCGTATCCGACTCATAAAATTTGAAGTGAGGCTCATAACCCTTTGGATATTCGGTATCATATCCTCTTCTTTTAATTCCTTTTTGAATACCGTCAAGTGTTGCAAATGCATTATGGGGTGCTTTAATCGATTTATCACGGTAGAATACTACGGAGCCGGTGCCATTAATCCCATCCAACTCATCCACTCCGAGCTCTGCAACTTTAGCCTTTGCATATTTGGTTCCTCCGAAATGGATATAAATTGCATCATATTCATCTGCAATACTTACAAAATAATGTCTTGCACTTCTGGTTGATCCGATACGGTTCCCCTTATAGTTTTCACCAATTCCAAGTAATCTGGTTATTCCACCTTCTACAAGGCATTCATAAACAATGTCCGCTTGTGAGATACCCCATTGATTTCTGACATATTTAAAATTGTTAAAAGCAAATGCATAAGGTCGTTTTGTTCCTACCTCTTTGGATACCCATTCACCAGAAAGATAGCTTCTCATCTCCCCATTATGATTTTCATCCACTGGAGCTAAAGTTGGCGCATTTTCCGTTGTCGGTTGAGGTGTTTCGGTTGTTTGTCCTACAAAATCATCCACCAGATCGTTTTCATTTGTCTTGTTCTTTTTACATCCAGATAATGTAAGTAGGGCAAGTGTTATCAGAATAATATAAGTAATTTTCCTTGATTTCAATTCATAATCCTCCTTGATTTATCTATATATTTTAAGCTTGTCTAAAACTTTATTCTGCTTTTCTTCCATGATCATTCGGTCGTTTTCTTCCATGTGATCATATCCGAATAGATGAAACATGCTGTGAGCTGTCAGAAATGCCACTTCACGTTCAAGGGAATGCCCATATTCCTGAGCCTGCTGCCTAGCTCTGTCCACAGATATTACGATATCTCCCAGGAATAGCTCCCCAGTTTCCGGATGAAAATAGTCCGCTGTATTCTCCTCAAGCTTAGAGAAGTCTCCTGGCTCCTCATATTCAATCGAAGGAAATGACAAAACATCTGTGGGTTTATCAATTCCCCTGTATTCTTGATTAATTTGTTTGATCTCTTCGTCATTCGTAAATAGAATACTTACCTCTGCTTCAAAAGGACAAGCTTCATAATCAAGACAGGCTTCCACAACTTCCTTCAGTAATTGTTCGTAATCAAAATCCAACTTCTCTATTGCTTCATATTCAAAATTAACCGTCATTCTTAAGCCTTTCTTAGAGTGTTTCATTAGTAATACTATCCCGGTTTACCATAATATATACAATTTATTCCGCTTTTGATTTATTAAATTCCTTTTGATAAAACTCTTTTAATTTCTTATAATCCTTTAGGGTAATACCAGATGTGTCAAAGGTCCCCTTTTCCAACCGTAGCTGGAATATATTTTCAATAATCTTATTCGGAGTATATTTATTCTCCTCTGTTTTTTCTATGTATTCAATCGTGGATACCACGTTATCCGACAACATTACAATTGCCGCTTCTACTGAACTTGGCTTATCGTATTTAATATTATGTTCTTTGAGTATAGCCTTAAGCTCCTTCGGGAATGTATATTCCTGCGCTAGCGTTAGGCCTTCTTCAATATATTGCTTGCCGTTTATTCTTCCAATCTCGTGATATAATCCACCAGCTTTCGCAAGCATTTCATCCGCGCCGATTTCTTTTGCCGCCCTGCCGGATAAGTCTCCGATGAAAATGGCATGCTGATACAGATTTTCCGAAAAATTCTTCAATCTCTGCAGCAGGTCATTGTCCATATTACAAAGGACTTCAAGACTGGTACTGGTAATCTCTTCAAGCTCATTACTTATTTGAATGCTTTCAGCAGTTACCTTCTGATCAGTTGTATCCAAGTGATCCGGTTCCTTGCCAACCAGCGGAAGATCTGACCTTATGATAGGCTGATCCTTCATATTCTGATACAAGATTGATAACACAAATGCAACCGTAATCACTGCAAAAATACTTAATAATGAAAAATAATAATAATTTACATTTGTCACTTTGTCAAATATAAAATTATTCATCGCATAAGATAAGGTTACATTTACGGATAAGATAATGATTGCACAGTAAATAATGGTCGCTTTGCTCTTCAGACCTTCCGCCAGAATACTCATAAGAACGCATATAATTAAATTCTGTATGATTATCTTAGGGTGAACATCGAGTGTGATACCTAGAAGAATAACCAGATTAAATTGAATCAGAAGGCCTAATCTGCTGTCAATCAACATGGCTACAACTAGGCCGCCAATCATCCAAAAGCTCAATATCTCTGGGTTTGGAATAACCAGAAGCATACAGATTGAAATAAGATAACTAAGAATAATGATACTTTTGGATAATCTTTTATTTAGTAAGCTTTCTGCACATAGTTGCATATAAAGGGTTACTGCACCGGTAAGGATCATAGTTATTATTGATAGCTTTGCTATATCTGTTATATTCTCATGCTTTATCAAGCTTGTCAGTATTACAACAAGCATTGCAAATAACGGTAAATAAGTAATTACCTTCGGATATTTGACTTTGTTTTCATTATTAACTTCCATATTCACACTAACGCCCATGCTTTTTGGGGATAAATCCTGAAGAATAGGCGCTTTTGCTATTCTTCCAATGGTCCGCCCGTCTTTGGCGGGACTATTCACACTATGCTCCGATAAATTAATATTATCTGCCTTCATCCCGGTTTCCTCTAATCTTTTCCGATTTATAATTAATTTTTCTTGATTTTTTTAGCTTATTTTGATCGGTTGACTTGCTTAGGTAATGTTTCTGCTTTTCTTCATATGCATCATATGCTTTTACAATTTTTTGTACCAATGGATGTCTTACAACATCCTGACTGGTCAGATAGGAAAATCCGATATCTTCTATTTTGCCAAGTACCTTAATTGCTACATCAAGGCCGGATTTCGTACCGCTTGGAAGATCCTTCTGTGTTAAATCGCCGGTAATTACTACCTTTGAGCCAAAGCCGATTCGGGTTAAGAACATTTTCATCTGTGCAGGCGTAGTATTCTGTGCTTCATCCAAAATGATGAAAGCATTTTCCAGGGTACGTCCCCTCATATAAGCCAGCGGAGCCACCTCGATCAGCCCTTTTTCCGAATTTTTAATATATGCATCCGGACCCATAATCTGATATAGTGCATCATATAATGGACGAAGATACGGATCAACCTTACTCTGCAAATCCCCGGGCAGAAAACCCAGCTTCTCTCCGGCTTCAATCGCAGGGCGTGTTAAGATAATTTTACTTACCTCATCATTTTTAAATGCTGTAATACCCATAGCCATAGCAAGATAAGTCTTTCCTGTTCCTGCCGGGCCAACTCCAAATACAATCATTTTCTTTCTAATCTGATCCACATAGGATTTCTGACCGATTGTCTTAGGCTTTATTGGTTTTCCCGCTATCGTATGACAGATTAAATCCTTATCAATCTCAACGATTTCATGTTCTTTATTATCATGGCAAAGAGAGATCGCATAGTTTACATTCTGCTCCGTAATCTGATTACCGCGTTTGGATAATTCCAAAAGCTGAAGAAATACACTTTTTGCCTTCGATACATTGTCTGCTGCTCCTACTACCTTTACTTCACCATTTCTTGCAATTATGGTTACATTAAAAGCACGTTCTATAATTTTAGCATAGGCATCAAAGCCGCCAAACACATTTTTCTCATGTTCTGCAGGTATATCAATTATTGTCTCCGTTATGCTCATCTTTCTGTTCGATCCTCCACTCACTTTCCTGTACCGGTTTATATTCCCAAGCCGGTTCTTCGACTAAAATTCTGCCCTTGGCAATACAAATATTATTCTCTATAGTTATTTTTACATTATTTTCAGTTATTATAACGCCATGATCCATTAATTGTTTTAAATATCTATTTAAATTTTTTTCAGCTATCGTAATTGCCTCTTCTTGCGTATACTTTTTCTTAACTTCATTATATTCTCTGGTTGTAATGGATCCATACCGAAATGGTAAATAAAATGTATTAGTGATATGTAGAGCATTATCGTTAACAATTATATCATAGGTGTTATAGTGATTTCTAGGTTTATATAAAAATAATTTTCTAGCGGCCAGAACAAAATAATAGCCCTTTTTCTTTTTCCCCGTAAATACCTTATCGGTGTAATCCATGCTAATGGATTCATTATAATCATAAAAGGATTTACATATGATATCCGCATCAGAAATGACCGGCTGGTATCTGATCACTTCGTCAAAATCTCCTTTAATATTAAGAATTCCAGAGACTAGAATATCTCCTTTTTTAACAACACTTCCTTCTTTCACCATTGGTGTTCCTGATCTGGTTATAATCGATTTTACTATCCCATTCTTCGTAGCCACGATATGGCTTGGCGCTATGGCTTCCCCAGCCGGTGCCGGCATATTTGTCTCCGTAATCTTAATGATAAGCCTTGTTCCCTTAATTTCAGCTGATACCCAGCCGATATCCTTATAAGCAAGCCTTATTTCTTCCTCTATCTCTTGACAGTTAACCTTCTTTTTTAAAATCCCGGTATAAATATGTTTCTCATTCAGGAATTTCAGCATCGCTTCCGTAGTATACTTAGATCCACCACGAAAACTGATGTCCCAGATAAATAAAGACATGATATATACTAAAATCACACAGATTAATATGCCAATGAAAAAGCCCTTCCGCCTTCTATAACGGTGTACGTAGAAAGGAAAACCCCTTTTACGGGTAATCCTTGGTACAATTCCTGTTTTACGCGCAATCGGTCTTAGCTTTTTATAATTCTTTATGGAAATGTGAAACTGATAATCTTCTTCGATCCGTTTTAAATCCCATATATATATTCTCTTATTATTACATAAATTAATAAACCGTTCCGGTGCAATACCGCGGATTCTAACGCATAGATAACCACGGAACCAGCTTATCAGCTTCATTAACATAATAACCCTCCCTTCTGCCTTCAGACAGGTCATATACTAGGTGAATTAGAACAATAATTCACATGGAGAATCGCTTGTTTATTGCTCACGCAAATAGTGTTGCTACTGATTATCAAATCATTAAAAATACATCTATGTATTAAACTTAGAAAGATAATTTTAAAAACTTTCTATTGGTAATAAATTGACTGAATATACCCTGTAATACGCATTTCATCTTCCGTAAAATACAATATGTTTAGATCTTTTCCTTCAATGCAGATTTTACATATCTTCGTTTGGACTTTAATCAGATTATCGTTATATTCAATGATACCCTTATAATTCTCCAGGCGTAGTTCATTTCGTCCCGTAGCGGTGACGACAGGAGCTCCGGCTAACATATCCGCCGGAAGGTGAAGACGACTTGATAACGCTTCCAGATAAGTTGGCGATAGATTTGACTTTATTTTGTTCTTTTTACCTTTTTTACCCAGCCCTTTATATAATGTATTTTTATTCAGCTTTTTGAATTTTTCATGGGATGATTTCAGGTTATCCTTCATAACGGCCCCCTAAATCCTTAGCAATACTGTTAATAATATATGAAATTTTCAGAATATGTAGACTATTTCGAGAAATAAACTTAGAAGGGAATACGTATCAAAATTGAAGAGTGAATCAGATTTGACGTTAGTGACAAGAAGAATATATAGTTAATAAAAAACTTCCAATGGTATTCCATTGGAAGTCTCTTCAGAATTAATATTTACGTTTTCTAGCCGCTTCAGACTTTTTCTTACGTCTTACGCTTGGCTTCTCATAATGCTCCCTCTTACGGATCTCCTGTTGGATACCAGCTTTCGCGCAGTTTCTTTTGAATCTGCGGAGAGCACTATCTAATGTTTCATTGTCTTTTACAATAACATTGGACATATTCTCACACCTAACCTCCCTCCAGTTGCGGATTGTGCATATACAACTGTTTGGGTATTTTTTGAATAGCACTAAAATGATTATAGCATATTTTTCATTTTCGTCAACCTGTTTTTATATAAAATATCAGGAGCAAGAAAATTCAAACCCCAGTAAATAGGCACTTTAATTGGCATATAATTAAATTACTATCTTACATTCCAAATAATCTATCAGTTAATATATGTAGCCTGATATTACATTATGCACAAACCATACCAAACATTTCATTGCTTTAACAAAATATCAAACATCCTTAAAATGTTTATTAATCTTATCTGTTACTGTTTTTCTTTTTTCCATTGTCTGATGAAACATAAAATCATCGGGTAATTTGTTATATCATAAAAGATGCAGAAAAACCAATTAATATGTATATTATATTAAGGATTTTTGTTTTATGCAGTTTTTCGTATTTCATAGGGTAAAAGTTATTATAGCAAATTAAAACGTGGACATATAGGTCTGCTAGCATATAATTCAATGTATCTATTAAAATACGCGAATTTCATAGATTGATACATTTATTCCACCTTTTTCATCCTCCCATGCCTCACAATGCAAAGTCAAATCACTTTTTTCATCATTAACCCCTAGGTCTATAAAAACGCCAAATTCTTTTCTATATTTCTTTGGTCTAACTATTTCCATTATCTTTACATCATTTTCAAATGTTTCAATTGATGGCATTGTTAACCTTTCATTACGTAATAAATACTCATCAACAGCTTTTTTGACCTCTTCTGGTTTTAATGTACCTATCTTATCTAGCTGCTTCAATTTGCCGTAATTCCCATTTACAAGTTCCTCAATTATCTCCTTAAGACCTTTTTAATTTCTTCCTCTACGCTCATGTTATTTTCTCCTTCAGTTACCAGGCTTCTTAGATATTCACTTATTTTTTAAAGCAGGCTATCCATCAGTGCTTTTTCTAACATAGAGTTAAAGTCTGAATATGTATGCATTAAAGTCCCTGATGGGTTATCAAGTTCAACATAAATATTACTTAATAAATCAAAGCAATACCAACTAATATTGCTTTCACCAAAGAACATATATTGTTTAAGATGTTCGTTCTCATACCAAATTTCGTTTGTATAAACATATCCATAAACTTTTTGGTTATTATGAACCTCAAGTAATGAATTATCAACTCCATAGAAAATAAATCCATTAAATTCAAGTCCATTAACTATTTTTAAAAAATCTAAATATTGCTCGGGTAAAGTATAACCAAATCTTTCTTTAACTGCTTTTGCCAATAATTCTATCTGTTTATTAAAAGCTGAGGTATTTAACTTTCTACCACGTTTTTCCCTCTTATCTTTAATCTCTAAAAAATATTTTTCCCACATAAAATTCATCCCTTTCAATATAATTTACTTGATGGATAAACGTTTCCTTCAATTAATGGTTAGTCAATAGACTTTTTCAAACCTGGTTTTAATTGCTTAACAAACGAGTTTTAGAATTATATTTTTATATCATCATTTTTATATAAAAAATATAAATCATCAATAAATTGTTTATGAATCTTATCTGTTACTATTTTTCTTTTTTCCAATGTATTACAAAACACTTCATCAAAAGTATAGGGTAATCTCTCCTGTATTATTTTAACACCTTCCTCTGTAATTCCACCCTTGGTTGCTACCCTGTTTACGACATCAGAGAAATCCATATATTGTTCCAACATAAGTCTGACCGTTCCATATACCGTCTGAAGTACCATCTGACTTATTTCTTCTTTTGTAAAGATATCCGTATGTCTTATTCCCGCCTCTACAAATTCCTGAAAAATAGCAGCATAAAATCCCGGTCCGCAGCTGGTTAACTCCGCAGCAAAACCATAACCATCTTCTTCGGATTTCTTCAAGGTTGTAAAACTACCAAAAAGTTTCTCCAGGTACTCCATATCTTTCAGTGTAACTTTATTATTATGACAGATTAAGGTTATGCCCTTATTCACTTCAGATATTATTGTGGGCATCATCTTCGTAATTTTACAGTCTACAATACGCTCCATATCCTCGATCAATAATGTACCAGCTAATGATACAATGTGCTTATTCTGATTTACAAACGGCTTTATATCTTTCAGAATATTATTAATTTCCAACGGTTTTACACAGATGAAAATAATATCCGACTCCCTGATTATCTCAGTGATATCTGCCGTTGTATTAATATCAGGCCACATATCTTTGACTTCCTTAAGTCGTCTGGTGTACAACGATATACTTCTTCTAAAAATGGCCGATATTTATCTGGATCTATAACTTTTAGATATCCATTTAAACAATCTCCAAACCCGTATTCCTGCCATATTTCTATTATCTCATCTAACACAATCCCCCTATATTTTTCGACTATATCCCCAGAAACTTTTTCAATTAAATTGAAATCAGTGAATATCGTCATGGTATTATTATCCATCTAATCACCTCAGCATGATATATTTCTAATCAATTCTCCCAAATTCTTTCATTAATAACAGCAGAGAAATATAAATCTGTATACTAAATAAAAGAGGTAACTATGCCTTGTAATACAGTGAAGTTTTGCTTTCTCCGGCTTACATAGTCTAGTCAACCTCTTTTAATAATATCTTTTATGATTTCTTTATATAATACCTTTTTAAATATATATTTATATCATCATTTATCTTCTAAATAATAATGTACCGCATTATAGATCAGTAAAATACTCCAAAGGACTAATAAAACAAGGCTGATTGCCACACTCGGTACCTTAGGAACCTTAGTAATAAAGCATATGATCGGCGCCAAGATAACGATTAGTGCCATCCATAATGTCCTGATCAATTTTTTATGGTAATCCAGTTTAAAGTAGTTTAGCTCAAACTTCTTATCTTCCTTCATCCTATATCCGCTTTCTTTTATTTAATCTGTGCGTCTAATGCATCCTTAGCTTTTGCAATAACCGCATCAATTCCTGCTGCATTCTTACCGCCTGCCTGAGCCATATTCGGTCTTCCACCGCCACCGCCTCCGACAAGTGCAGCAAGTTCTTTGATCAAATTACCGGCATGGGCACCCTGCTTCATAGCTCCATCCGTTGCCATTGCGATAAGATTTACCTTATCCGGTGCTGTGGAGGATGCAAGAATAATCACACCTTCCGAAAGCTTTTCTTTCAGCTGGTCACCCAGATTACGAAGTTCGTTCATATCAACATCCGGTACCTTAACCGCTAATAATTTAACACCCTTAACCTCTTCCACCTGGTTCATAACATCACCTAAGGAGTTATTTGCAAGCTTGCTCTTTAATTTTTCATTCTCAGATTTCAGAGTCTTGATTTCTTCCTGGAAGCTCTCAATCTTTACGGTAAGCTGAGCCGGCTCGGCCTTCGCTACTTTCGCTGCCTCAAGAAGCTCTTTTTCCAGCTCCTTATAATATGCTAATACACCATTGCCGGTTAGTGCTTCTATTCTTCTTACACCAGCAGCAATGCCTGTCTCGGATAAAATCTTGAATACAGAGATAATACCTGTATTAGCAACATGAGTACCACCACAAAGCTCTTTACTGAAATCGCCCATGGTTACGACACGAACATCATTCGTATATTTTTCGCCAAATAATGCCATTGCGCCTTCTTTTTTTGCTTCCTCTATATTCATAACCTTAGTGTTGACAGCAATATTATTTGCAATCTGCTCGTTTACTAAAGTTTCCACCTTATTAAGTTCTTCCGTTGTCATGGCGGAAAAATGGGTAAAGTCAAAACGTAATCTATCTTCATTAACTAAGGAACCAGCCTGCTCCACATGAGATCCAAGTACGGTTCTAAGTGCTTTCTGAAGCAAATGAGTTGCACTGTGGTTCTTACAGGTTGCTGTTCTTTTTGCTACATTAACCTGAAGTTGTACCTTATCATTTACCTTAAAAATACCCTTCGTTACAGTTCCTACATGTCCAACCTTACCACCCTGAAGCTTAATGGTATCTTCCACTTCAAATTCAGCATCTTTACTTGTAATGATACCAGAATCTCCAACCTGACCACCCATAGTTGCATAGAAAGGTGTTTCTTTCACAAGAATCGTACCCTTCTGCCCTGCAACAAGTTCTTTCGTCAGTTCGGTTTCGGAAGTTAATACTGTAACTTCGGATTCATAGGACAGATGATCATAACCAACAAATTTGGTCGTAATCTCCGGATCAATCTGCTGATATACGGTTTCTTCGGCGCCCATATAATTGGTAGTTCCTCTGGCACTTCTTGCAGTAATCCTCTGAACCTCCATTGCCTCCTTAAAGCCCTTCTCATCCACTTCGAAGCCTTTTTCTTCCAGAATTTCCTTTGTTAAATCCACTGGGAAGCCATAGGTATCATAAAGCTTGAATACGTCCTCACCAGCAAGAATCGTAGAGCCATTATTCTCTAATTCCTTCTCCATATCAGTTAAAATACTTAAGCCCTGATCGATTGTTTTATTAAACTTCTCCTCCTCAATGGTAAGAAGCTTTAAGATATATTCTTTCTTTTCTTCCAGTTCCGGATAACCGTCCTTGGATTCATTTATAACAACGTTGGAGAGCTCTGCAAGAAAGCACCCCTGAATGCCAAGTAATCTACCATGTCTTGCAGCACGTCTAAGCAGTCTTCTGAATACATAGCCTCTGCCTTCATTGGAAGGAATGATACCATCGGAAGCCATAAAGGTAACAGAACGGATATGATCAGTAATCAGACGGATGGAAACATCCTTCTTCGAATCCTTCTGATACTCTACATTAGCCATCTGGCACACCTTGTCACGTATTGCTTTAATCGTATCAACATCAAAAATTGAGCTTACATCCTGAACTATGGTAGCAAGTCTTTCAAGACCCATACCGGTATCAATGTTTTTATTCTCAAGCTCTGTATAATTGCCGTTACCGTCACCATTAAATTGTGTAAATACGTTATTCCAAACTTCAATATAACGGTCACAGTCACAACCTACGGTACAGCCTTCCTTACCACAGCCATATTTTTCGCCACGGTCATAGTAAATCTCAGAACATGGACCACAGGGACCTGCGCCATGCTCCCAGAAATTATCTTCCTTACCAAAACGGAAAATACGGTCAGCCGGAATTCCGATTTCCTTATTCCAGATAGTAAAAGCTTCCTCATCATCTTGATAAATGGACGGATATAAACGATTTGGATCCAATCCAACCACCTCAGTAAAGAACTCCCAAGACCAAGCGATTGCTTCATGTTTAAAATAATCTCCAAAAGAGAAATTACCAAGCATTTCAAAAAAAGTACCATGTCTTGCTGTCTTACCGACATTTTCAATATCACCGGTACGGATACATTTCTGACAGGTCGTAACACGCTTTCTTGGTGGTATCTCCTGCCCTGTAAAATATGGTTTTAAAGGCGCCATACCTGAATTAATCAATAATAAGCTATTATCATTATGAGGAATCAGCGAAAAGCTTTTTAATGCCAAATGTCCCTTACTTTCAAAGAATTCAAGGAACATTTTCCTTAGTTCATTTACACCGTATACTTGCACGTTAATTAGCCTCCTGTAGTTAAATATACATAATATTTTTATTTCCTATGTGCCAATTCAGTAGTAACATCATTCCAATCCAGTCCGCACTCTGCCATCAGAACCATCAGATGATACAGATAATCAGCGATTTCATAACGAAGTTCTTCCGCCTCCGGATTCTTGGCCGCGATCACAATCTCGGTTGCTTCCTCACCGCACTTCTTCAAGATCTTATCAATTCCCTTATCAAAAAGGTAATTGGTATAGGAGCCTTCCTTCGGATTAGCCTTACGATCCATGATTACATTATATACATCATTGAACACATGAAGTGGATCTGTATTATTATACTCCTTCTTCACAAGCTCCTGATGGAAGCAGGACTGCTTGCCGGTATGGCAGGCCGGCCCAATTTGGAGAACCTTCGCAAGAATTGTATCATTATCGCAATCAAGGGTTAATTCCTTGACATATTGAAAATGTCCGGAGGTCTCACCCTTCAGCCAAAGTTCCTGTCGGCTTCTCGAGTAATATGTCATCCTTCCACCCATAATAGTCTTATTATATGCCTCCTCATTCATATAAGCAAGCATTAAAACCTCATTTGACCGGTAATCCTGTACAATTACAGGAATTAGACCGTTAGAATCTAATTTAAATTCAGAAAAGGATATCATACTTTCAAACGTATTGACATCAATACCCTCTTCTTTTAATGCATTTTTCGCCTTCATAATATCTTTATTCTCAAAGAAATTCGTTGAAACTCCGATTACATTCTGAATTGAAATAAGACTTCCAATATCGTTACGTACCAGACTATCTCTTATTAAAACCTGAATCGGTGAATTTTCTATTTTCGTAATCATATTAGGGGAAAGAGTTACATGCTTTAGCATGATGATTCCGACTTTATACTCTGATAACATATGACATAAGTCTTCCTCCTCGTCCATCTCCTCCAGCATATCGAGTTCAACACTGATTTTTTCCGTTCCGAAACGTTCTGTAGCTTCCTTTAATAATGACTTATTCTCAAGTAAAATATATTTTACCATCACGGATTCCGCTCCGGTATAGATTGCCTTCTTAACATCCTCTAACCGCTCAATATAACACCCGATTGAAAAGGGAATATCAATCTCTTTGGATAGCTCCTTTGCGAGAGATAAGAATTCTTCTCTTGACTTCTCATCCTTAGAATAGTTATATAGAAACAATTCGTCCGCTCCCCCATAGGAATAGCTTTTTGCCAAATTAAGTACATTGGCAGGTATTTCGCTCTCTGCATTAATATAGGGGATGATTTTTTTATGAGACATTGGTTGTTATACCTCCTGATGTTTTTCAAATAAATTAACTGCTTTTTTCAAATCAATTTTATTCTCATACAATGCTTTACCCATAATTGCACCATATACCTTGATTTCTTCTAACATTTCCAGATCCTTAAGAGAGGATACTCCACCAGAAGCAATGATATCCAGACCGGTAGCTTCTGCCATTTCCTTTGTATGTGCAATATTCGGTCCCTGTAGCATTCCGTCCTTGGAAATATCGGTATAGACTATGGTCTTTACCCCAAATTTCTTCATTTCAAGAGCCAGATTAACCGCCTGGTAATTGCTGACCTTTTCCCAGCCTTCGATTGCTACCATTCCATCCTTAGCATCAATTCCAATGACAATTCTTCGGGAGCCAAAGGTAGTAATTGCCTCCTTAATAAATGCTGGATCTTTCACTGCTTTGGTTCCGATAATAACACGCTCGATACCTAAGTTTAATTTATTCTCAATATCCTTAATAGTGCGGATTCCACCGCCCAGCTGAATTGGGATATTTAATTCAGATACAATTTCCTTAATTACTTCATCGTTCACCGAATGACCCACCAAAGCACCATCCAGATCTACAATATGGATAAAGGAAGCACCACACGCTTCCCATTGTTTTGCTATTTTTAAAGGGATATTAGAATATACTAATACGTCCTGAAAGCTTCCTTGTCTAAGTCTTACACACTGTCCGTTTTTAATATCAATCGCAGGAAATAATTTCATACAGCACCTTTGCCTTTCTAAAATTCATTTGTGTCATACTTTTAGTTGATTCATCTATAATCTAGTCGATGGAACCTTTTGTGGATAATACTCCCTGAATACGTTCGTCAATACTGCTGGCTTCATCCAATGCTTTTGCAAAGGCCTTAAATGCAGCTTCAATTATATGATGGTCATTGCCACCACTCATCATTTTAATATGTAAATTCATACCGGCAGAATAAGAAACTGCGTAGAAGAATTCCTTCACCAGTTCCGTTTCCATATAGCCAACCCTGTCAGAGGAAAATTCAAGGTCATAAACCAGATAAGGTCTACCGGATAAATCAATGGCACAAAGAACCAAGGTCTCATCCATTGGTAAGATAAAGGAGCCATAACGCTTGATTCCCTGCTTATCTGCTAATGCACTTTTGATAGCCTGGCCAAGGACAATTCCAGTGTCCTCCACAGTATGATGGGAATCTACATATAAATCGCCCTTAACATTAAGCTTCATATCAAAAAAGCCATGTCTAGTAAAGCTGTCCAGCATATGATTGAAAAAACCAATTCCAGTCTCTATCTGTACTTTACCGCTGCCATCCACAGTGAATTCCATATTGATATCTGTTTCCTTCGTATTTCTGTTTATCACGGCACTTCTGCTCATCTGTTCCACCCTTCCTTTTTTTATAATTATACATTAAGAGCATTAAATGTCAAATCTTCTTTTCTTTATGCTAAATCACTATATAGCCAATAGCCACCATAGGATCTAAGCATAAGAATACCGTCAGCCAGAATAATATGTAGAGCATTTCAGCTGACGATATTCCTGTAATCTTAACGTATCGAAAAGTTAATCCAATTTATTACTCAGGTTTTATATAGAAATATTGCTATTTTTTAATATCATATCTGTCTTTCTGATTGAAAAAAGTAATATCAGCATATCCAGCATATATTTTTCCGGAATGTACTGTCCCAGAAGGAATATAATATCTGTCACCCTTCTGATAGGTTTTCATTTCACCATCAATGACTAAATCAATTCTTCCTTCCAATACAATTCCTACCTGACTTTCATGAGAATGCTCCGGAAGATCGATATCTTCTGAAAATTCCATAAAAATAATCTGATGGTTATCTCCCTGAGATAAATATGCATTAACACCCTTCAAGGGTATTTCTGCTATCGGCAGATTTGAGATTGGATCTTGAAATATTGAATCCATATTTTCCTCCATTCATATAATTCTACTTCATCTAAACTATAAAGGTTATATTATTCAAATCTTACTGCGATTGAATTTGCATGTGCAGTCAAGCCCTCGGAATTTGCGAAGGTAACAACATCCTTATAAATCGGTTCCAATGCTTCTCTGGAGTAGGAAATGATACTGGATTTCTTGATAAAATCATCCACACTTAAGGGTGAGAAGAATTTAGCCGTTCCGTTAGTCGGAAGGATATGGTTCGGTCCTGCCATATAATCTCCAAGGGGCTCACTAGAATATTCTCCAAGGAAAATAGCTCCCGCATTTTTAATTTTCGTCATCATCATAAAGGGATCCTTTGTTACAATTTCCAAGTGTTCTGATGCAATTTCATTTACCGCATCAATGGCATCCTCCATATTTTCTGCGACCATGATATAACCATAGTTATCAAGCGACTTCTGAAGAATTTCTTTTCTGGATAATTGCTCAACGAATTTATCTACTTCAACAGCTACCTGATCGGCAAGTTCTTTGCTGGTTGTAATTAAGATTGAGGAAGCAAGCTCGTCATGCTCTGCCTGCGATAATAAATCTGCTGCCACATATCTAGGATTGGCCGTCTCATCAGCAAGAACTAAGATTTCACTTGGTCCTGCGATTGAGTCAATACTCACATGTCCATATACGGCCTTTTTCGCAAGTGCTACATAGATATTACCGGGGCCAACGATTTTATCTACCTTAGGGATGCTTTCCGTTCCATAGGCAAGTGCTGCAATTGCCTGTGCCCCGCCCACCTTATAGATTTCAGTAACACCGGCCTCTTTGGCTGCTACTAGGGTTCCGGGATTAACCTTACCATCCTTTCCAGGTGGTGTTGTCATTGCGATTCTATTAACTCCGGCTACCTTTGCAGGAATAACATTCATAAGAACGGAGGAAGGATATGCTGCTTTACCTCCGGGAACATAAACTCCGGCTGCAGAAATCGGCGTTACCTTCTGTCCGAGGATGGTACCATTATCCGTAGTATCAAACCAGCTATACTGCTTTTGCTTTGCATGGTAAGCCTCGATATTAACAATAGCTTTGCGAATTACTTCAAGAACGGAGGGCTCTATTATCTGATAAGCTTCTTCAATTTCGGCCTCCGTAACACGTATAGTATCTTTGGTCAATACTGTCTTGTCAAAACGCTCCGTATATGCAAATAGTGCCTTATCTTTATTTTCTTTCACATCATTTAATATTACAGCTACTTTATCAGCGTATTCATTATATTGATTGGGACTTCTTTTTAACAGATCCTCGAGGATATTCATTTTTGTTTCTGAATTTAATTTAATTGTTCTCATATGTTTTCCTATCCCTTTCTGATTATTATATTCTATTAACATTGCATACTATCCTTAGGCTACCGCTTCCTTTAAATCCTTAATAATCTTTGTAATACGCTCATGCTCCATCTTCATACTGACTTCATTAACTACCATTCTGGCAGAAAGGCTGCAGATCTCTTCGAGTACCTCAAGCCCGTTCTCTCTCAAGGTGGAACCGGTTTCAACGATATCTACAATTACTTCGGATAATCCAACAATCGGTGCAAGTTCAATGGATCCGTTAAGTTTGATTATCTCAACTGTCTGATGCTTTTTATTATAGAAATAATCCTTTGCGATATGAGGATATTTTGTTGCTACACGGATTAGTTCCCCATGCTGCAATAAATCTCTAGCTGAGGTAGGTCCTGCAACACACATTCTACACTTACCAAGACCCAGATCTATTACTTCATACATTTTCCTTCCCTCTTCGAGAATGGTATCCTTACCTACAATACCAATATCTGCCGCTCCATACTCAACATAGGTCGGAACATCACTCGCCTTTGCTAGAAAGAATCTTAACTTCAGCTCTTCATTTACAAATATTAATTTTCTTGAGGATTTATCCTTAATTTCATCACAGGTAATTCCTATCTTTTCAAGTATCTCTAATGAATTTAATGCCAGACGGCCTTTCGCTAGAGCTATTGTAATATATCTCATTAATCCATCCCTCCATGCATAATCTAATGCTGCTCTATTTCTATTACATCCTATATTAATTATGTAATAGGAAATCCAGTCCGATTATAATTGACGTGTTACCTATTTATATTCTACCGTTTTACTTAAGAAATTCTTTCACCGGAGCTTCATTAACTGTCCCATCCATTATATTTATCACTTTAATGTTCTCATCATTATCTAAATAAAGGATTCCGCCAATATTCATCCGTTTTGCATAGGATTGATAGTCCTCCTGATTCAGTTCATTATTGGACTTTAACAGCTGAGTATTCATTCCATCCTTCCGAAAATGATTCGCCAGTGCAATTGCCTGTCTACGGTAGTCCGGCTTATATAGGATCAAGGTATCATGCGCTTTGGATTCAGGAAGTAACTTCTGTCTGGATAAAGCTAACATCAATTGGTCAATTACAATTGCCAGACCAATTGCAGGAGCCTCCTTTCCGAATTGTCCTACAAGATTATCGTAACGTCCCCCGGTTACTACTGCATCGCCAGTTCCATAAGTGTATGCTTTAAAAATAATTCCAGTATAGTAATTGTATTTACTCAACATACCAAGATCGAAGGATACATAATTTTCATATCCGTATTCCGTAAGAATTTGATATAGCTTCTCAAGACGTTCGATTGCCTTTACTGCACGTTGATTAGAGGTCATATTCTTAGCGGCTTCCAGGATATCAAGAGTTCCAAACAGTTCGGGAAGCTTTAAGAAAATACTCTTCAGCTCATCGCTCATTGATTTATTAACAACAATCTCTTCAACACCAAACCTATTCTTCGTTTCAATCAGTTCGCGCAGATTTGTTACTTCTTCCTCATCTTCAAATCCTGCCTCATCGACCAGTGAACGGAAGAAATCCGCATCACCGATTTCAAGTTGAAATTCCGTTAAGCCTGATTTTAACAAACATTCGATCGTCAATGCCAGCATTTCCGCATCTGCTTCAATACTGTCATCATTAATCAATTCTGCTCCGAGCTGTGTAACTTCCTTTAATTTGCCCTGATAGCTTGTGTTATTGATATAGGTGTTACCAATATAGCCAAGGCGGATCGGAAGATCCTCATTTTTATAATATTTAGCAGCACAGCGCGCGATTGAGGGTGTAATATCAGGTCGCAGCACTAAGGTATTCCCATCACGGTCAAAGAATTTATACATGTCCTTGGAGGCAACCGTTCCTCTTTCCTGATTAAATATATCAAAAAATTCAAAGCTTGGCGTCTGAATATCCTGAAAGCCATAATGCTTAAGCACATGATGGAGATTATCCTGCAGCGTTAATTTCGTTGCACATTCCGAATTGTAAATGTCTCTGACTCCCTCTGGTGTATGTAGTAATTTTTCCTTCATTTTTCAGCACCAAGCCTTTCTAATCATTTATTTATTTTAATATCTCGTCAATAACTTTATCATGGTAACGTGATAATTCACTACCACACTAATGTTGCTTTATTATAATTTATTACTTTTATGATGTCAACCGAATTATCAAATTTCTGTTGTATTATATTTAATAATGTTCCGTTAATTAATTATATATCCTTATATTACTTGAATCCGTTAACTATTAAAACTAGTAAATGCGATAATTTTCAAAAATATAATATAGACAGTTCAAAAACAATATTATCTAATTTGTTTTTATTATGCTTTCTATAATTTAGTGCATCTTGACACAATCAAAAATCCATGTTATATTTCGGGCAAAGGTTATACAACTGACGGAAGTGGAATAAACCACATGAAGTATAACTACTAGAGCCGACCGTCTGGGCAAGAGTCCGGACAGCCGGCTCTTTATCTGTTAAAAAGGAGTGTAGCTTAATATGAAAGAGATCTCGCTAAAGTATGGATGCAATCCAAATCAGAAACCCGCAAGAGTATTTCTAAAGGAAGAGAACCTACCAATCACAATTCTAAACGGTAATCCAGGATATATTAATTTATTGGATGCCTTAAACAGCTGGCAGTTGGTAAAAGAATTAAAGGAGGCTACCGGTTTGGCTGCCGCTGCTTCTTTTAAACATGTCAGTCCTGCCGGAGCCGCAGTCGCAGTTCCATTAACAGAACCCTTAAAGAAAGCATACTTCGTTGAAGAATCTGATTTATCTAACCTTGCAACCGCTTATATCAGAGCAAGGGGCGCAGATCGAATGTCTTCCTACGGAGATTTTGCAGCTCTATCAGATGAATGTGATGAATCGACTGCAAAGATCTTATCAAAAGAATTTTCTGATGGTGTAATTGCACCTTCCTATTCGGATGAGGCGTTAAAAATATTAAAAGAAAAACGAAAAGGAAATTATTTAATCATTCAAATTGATCCTAATTACCTTCCGGATGAAATTGAGACAAAGGAGGTTTTTGGAATAACCTTTGAACAGGAGCGAAATAACGTTAATATAACAGATGAGTTATTAAATAATATACCGACTAAGAATAAGTTTTTACCAGATTACGCAAAAAGAGATTTGATCATCTCAATGATAATATTGAAATATACTCAGTCAAATTCTGTCTGTTATATAAAGGAGGGTCAAGCCATAGGAATTGGCGCTGGGCAGCAATCAAGAATCCACTGTACCAGATTAGCCGGTAACAAAGCTGATATATGGTATTTAAGACAAAATCCCAAGGTATTAAATCTTCCGTTTAAGCAAGGCATTAAAAGAGCTGAACGTGATAATGCGATTGATATTTATATTTCCGAGGATGATATGGATATTTTATCGAATGGCGAGTGGGAAAAAGTATTTACCGAGAAGCCGACTCCCTTCACCAGAGAAGAAAAGAGGTCATGGTTAAAGACATTAACCGAAGTATCCTTGGGTTCGGATGCCTACTTTCCATTTGGCGATAATATAGACCGTGCCAGAAAAAGTGGTGTTTCTTATATAGCACAGACTGGTGGCTCCATTAGGGATGATAATGTAATACAGGTATGTGATAAATATGATATAGCCATGGCATTTACCGGAGTACGTCTGTTCCATCATTAATAAAAGGCTCCACAGTTGCCCTGCTTGTTTTTGTGAGATGCCAGACAGGGCTGTAAAAGGGTAGCTGGTTCCAATCAAAAATAATTTGAAAAGGTTAAGTGAAAAGGTAAATTCATGATTTTTTTAACGCCCTGATTTTGCAGGACTAAAATCACGCTTTACCAGTTTACGGGGTACTAAAATAGCAGTATAATGCACTTATAGACGTCTATTTCTATG
>JAEWMT010000076.1 GCA_023393095.1 Bacillota bacterium | reverse complement strand
ACATGAAAGACGGAATCCATCCCAAATATCATCAGGCTAAGGTTGTTTGCAACTGCGGTAACGAATTTGTAACAGGATCAACAAAGGAAGACATCCATGTTGAAGTCTGCTCCAAATGTCATTCATTTTACACAGGTCAGCAAAAAGCTGCTGCTGCTCGCGGTGCTATCGATAAATTCAACCGTAGGTATGGCTTAGGACAGAATAAATAATTGAATTATTAATTTGCCAATTCATCTGGTGTAAAAATTAAAGCGTTAAAAATTGGGTTGAGGTTTACTTCCTCAACCTATTTTTAAATAATTAAAATTATTTATGAATTATCATGAAAATCCTTTACAGACTACAATAATGAAGAAAGGTTCGGGTGTTAAGATGAAACCATCAGGTATTGGGGGCATGGCTGTCATGGAAGGCGTAATGATGAAGAACAAAGATGAATACGCCGTAGCAGTCCGTAAGCCGAATAATGAAATAGCAATGGAAAAATGTAAGCATAAAGATTTTTCCGATAAAGTAAAATTATTTAAATTTCCTATCTTCCGTGGAATACTGGCCTTTATTGATTCAATGGTAGTCGGAGTGAAGGTGTTGAATTTTTCAGCAAGCTTCTTTGAAGAGGAAGAAGATCAAAGTAAAAAAAAGAAAGATAAATCAGCTAAGAATACGAAACATATTGATGCGGATTTTGAGATAGAAGATGTAAATGCACAACTTGGTGATGAGAATAGTAAAGAAGCTACACAAACGATAGAAGCGAAAGAAAAAAGCGGGAATGATTCAACTACCATAATGATGATATTTGCTGTTCTGATTTCAATTGTATTTTCAGTTGCAATATTTATGGTTTTACCGGTACTTTTGACACATCTGGTTTCAAAAGTGGTAAGTAGTATGGTCGTTGTAAATCTGATTGAAGGTATCATTCGTCTGGCTATATTTATCGGTTATGTAATGCTTGCAGCTTTGATGCCGGAGATCAAAAGAACCTTTATGTATCACGGAGCGGAACATAAGACAATCAACTGTCTGGAGAATGGTTGTGAACTTACGGTAGAGAATGTAAGACGCCATTCAAAACAACATAAGCGTTGCGGTACCAGCTTTATGCTGTTGGTAGTCCTGATCAGCTTAGTATTTTTCATGGTGATTCCAACCGGTAACCTGATCTGGAGATTATTATCAAGAGTACTGTTAGTGCCGTTTATTGCGGGAGTTTCATATGAGTTTATCCGTTTGGCAGGTAAGACTGAGAATAAAGTTGTTGAAGCTCTTAGTAAGCCGGGCTTATGGATGCAGGGACTGACGACCAAAGAACCCGATGATACAATGATAGAGGTTGCAATTAAGTCTGTTGATGCGGTCTTTGATTGGAGAACATTTTTAGAGGAAAACTTCGAAAATAAAAAAGTAGGATCAAAAAAGAAATCCAACACAAAGAAATCAGGATCTGCAAAGCAGAGCAATAATCCGAAAAATCCCGATATAGATAAAAATGAGGACAAAATAGAGAAGGTAAAAGCAGAGAAGGTAAAATCAGAAAAGAAGAATAATGCCTCAAAGAAAGATAATACTGGTGAAAAAGAATACGCTGCAACATTAGAGACAGATAGTATAGAAGATAAGCCTTTAACTGAGAAACAGGGTAAGATAATTAATGAGAAAAAAGCAATAAAAACTGAATCATCAAATAAAACCGATGTGAATCTGGATAACCAAAAAAATGGTAATACTTCGGATAGAAACCGGATAGCACCTATTAAGAGCAAACCTTCCATAGAGGAAGATGAGGAAGAAGACGACGAGATTCTTAGGGCTCTTGATAAATACTTTGATGAGAAAAAAGAAATAAAGAAATAATTTAAAAACAATGTAAAAATGTCTTAAGATTAATTAGTGGTGAATTCATGAGTACTTATAAGGAATTGTTACAATCTGCACGCAGGATATTACAGGAGCAAAAGATAGTAGATGCTGACGTTGATGCATGGTATCTTTTATCCTATGTTTTGGGGATAAACAGGACGGATTTCCTTCTCCATAGTAATAAAATTGCTGAGGATGATAAATGTAAACGTTATATGGAGCTGGTTAGTGTACGTGCCGATCATGTACCTCTTCAGTATATAACTGGGACTCAAGAATTCATGGGACTGGAGTTTGCTGTTACACCAGATGTATTGATACCAAGGCAGGATACAGAAATCCTGGTGGAAGAGGTTCTGAAAATTTGTGATGGAAAAGCAGTACTAGATATGTGTACCGGCTCAGGCTGTATTATTATCAGTTCGGCAAAGCTTCGCAGACCGGTGAAGGCAGTCGGTGTCGACATATCCAAGCAGGCTCTGAAGGTAGCTGCTGAAAATGCAGTAAGGCACGGAGTAGAGGTAGAATTAATTAACAGTGATTTGTTTGAGAGAGTGGAAGGATATTATGATATCATCGTATCTAATCCCCCATATATACCAACAGAGGATATCAATGAGCTGATGCTCGAGGTGAAGAATCATGAACCGGTTCTTGCATTGGATGGCGATAAGGATGGCTTATCCTTTTACCGCCAGATTACTGCCGGAGCAATGAAACATCTAAACAGTAATGGAAGGCTGTTGTTTGAAATAGGTTATAATCAGGGTAGTGAAGTAAGAGATATATTAATCAGTGAAGGATTTACTGATGTTATAATCAAGAAGGATTTGAGCGGACTTGACCGAGTAGTAACTGCGGTCAGATCGTAATTTATTTGGAGGAATTATTGTTATGTTTGACAAGTTAGAAGATATTCTGAGACGTTTTGAGGAAATTGAAGAAGAAATGATGAATCCGGATATCATGAATGATCAGAATAGATACAAAAAACTCATGAAGGAACATTCGGATCTTTCAGATATCGTAGAGAAATACAGGGAATATAAGGCTACACAAGCAAGTATTGATGACAGTCTCGCAATGCTTGATGAGGAAAGCGATGAAGAAATCCGTGAGATGGCGAAAGAAGAATTAAATGAATGTAAGCAAAGGGTTGTTAAAATCGAAGAAGAGCTTAAGGTTTTACTTCTCCCTAAGGACCCTAATGATGATAAGAATGTTATTATTGAAATCCGTGGTGGTGCCGGCGGTGATGAGGCAGCTCTTTTTGCAGCAGAGTTATATCGTATGTATGTAATGTATGCAGAGCGCCAGCATTGGAAGATTGACATGATGAACTTGAATGAGAACGGAATCGGCGGTTTTAAGGAAGTAATCTTTATGATTAACGGAAAAGGTGCATATTCCAGATTGAAATACGAGAGTGGTGTTCACCGCGTACAGCGAGTTCCTGTAACCGAGTCAGGTGGTAGAATCCATACCTCAACCGCTACTGTCGCAATTATGCCGGAAGCAGAAGAGGTTGACGTAGAACTTGATTTAAATGATTGTAAATTTGATGTATTCCGTGCCTCCGGTAACGGCGGACAATGCGTTAATACAACCGACTCTGCAGTCAGACTGACCCATATACCTACCGGTATTGTAATCTCCTGTCAGGATGAGAAATCACAGCTTAAAAACAAGGATAAGGCAATCCGTGTATTACGTTCTAAGCTGTATGAGTTGGAATTGGAGAAAGCCCAAAGTGCGGAAGCAGAGGCCAGAAGAAGCCAGGTTGGTACTGGTGACCGCTCTGAGAAGATCAGAACCTATAATTTCCCGCAGGGACGTGTAACCGACCATCGTATCAAGCTTACAGCATATCAAATAGATGATGTGATGAATGGGAATATCGATGAATTCATCGATAGCCTAATTGCAGCCGACCAGGCGATACGGTTGAGTAAGCTTAATGAAGAAATGTAAAAGTGCTTGATTTAGTTGGTTTGCAACGATGATATTTGATTTCAAGATAAAATAGTATTGATAAAAATTTGGGTCTATCTGCTTGCCAGATAGACCTATTTCAATTTGATTTTATTTTAGATAGATTTAAAACCTCACAAAAGTTCCATTGATAGCTTTATTGCCCTTTGAAAATTAAATGGCTAGCTTTATAGCCTGTTTCAAATTCTCTTCTTTTGTTCCAATAAATTCGTTGATATGTAATTGAATTGTTCACATATCAGGATTATAAGAATTCAGTGTCCATTATTCCTTTAAATTAACATAATAACACATTTAATATATGTAAATTTCGTACTTTCGTCGATATGGTATATGATATTTACCGATAGAAGAAGTATATATCTACTTGTCTGCAATAGTCTGACCCTGCATTCACTAAATTAAATAAAATATAGAATAAAAACATTAATTGCCAAAAAAAGTTGACATATTACATAAAATGGAATATCATAACAGTGTTCTTAAGTTATGTCAAAATAGTCAGATAATAAGATATTTTATACTTCTATATAAGTGTACCATTCAGTTACTTGGTTCGTTACTGGTTTACTATTCTCATTCTTAAGATACACGAGACGGTCACTATAGTACTCTATGGAAATGTCTTATCAAGAACTTCATTTAAGATATTTTTCATAGAATTTTAAGTAATAGATTTTATGTTAATTTATTCAAAAGATTTATATCAATGAATATGCGGAACAATGATTGTATAGTTCAATTGGTGATAAACATGACTTTATAAGGGCTTGAAGCACCAGGATTTTTGACGGTTTTGTCAATAGCTTTTGACGAATAAAGTGAGGAGTTAGTAAAAAAGAAACTGAAGGTCATATGAACTAAAGCTTTCAGTTTACGAGAGTTTATTATCATACTAGGGAGGTTAGCAATGAAATTGAAATTAATCAATACTATCATGCTAATAGGTGTAATTTCAATAAGTTTATTTTTTGTCGGCTGCAAATTTGATAATAAGAATATAAACAAGTCAGGAAAAGAAATTTATGGTAAAAGTAAAATTCAAGACATAAAAGATTTGTTAAAAAAGTATCCTCTGGATTACGATAGTGATGAAGCGATTCAAGATGGGGTATTTGTTATATCTGACAACTCTATCGTTGGCGGAGAAGAAAATTGGAATGACTTTATTTCCAAGGTGGGTGATAAAAAAAATGACAGTATTATCGTTGCAACAATATCGAACAAAGGTGATATGAGATTAATGTATCTGTCATATCTGGATAATAAATTTTTCAGTTATTTTGATATGACAAGATTTGAAGACAGTAGTATAGATTATTATAGTTCGAATGAATATAAATTTCTCAAAGTCTATGATGTATTGAGTGAGTCAAATATAGTGTTGGTAAATGATGAGTCAATAACATATGAAGAAATAGAGGACGATCTGGCTAATAGACTTGATACAAGTTGTCATTTGTTTACTTTTAAAAATGACAATGATTAACTCGACTTTCCCACTTCTAATATTTTTCATAAATGGTAATACAGAAGTTAAGAATGTAAGTAATTGTAAAATAACTGATACGCAGCAATATATCCCGAATTGTGCGATAATGCTCCCTTATTACATGTTGGGAGGAATTATTAAATGCAGAAAAGTAAGTGTAATAAAGAGATGTAAAACCATTAATTTTGGTGCGCTCCTCTTATGGTTGACAGTTAGAGTAATAAAACTGTTATCATAGGAGGAGCATTTTCATGTCTAGGAAAAAGGCAGAAATTATATTTAATGCAGTTAAGAGCTTTGAAGTAAGACATCACAGTCTGAATTATTTATTATAAGACGTAAGTGGTTAGTGATTATTTGGCAGGTGGAAATAATTACAGTTTCATATTTTTAAATTGATATGAAATATTTTCACACATTTTCCCGTCTAATAGGTGTATACGATATAGAACATGTTCTGACGGAAGAAGAAAGGTATTTCAGATGGATAAATTAATCAGAAAAGCAATACAAAGGGACGCTGATGCTTTTGTACAGCTGATGGAAGCTCATATGAGCAGCATGTATAAAACCGCATGGGTGTATCTGAAAAATGACAGTGATGTTGCGGATGCAATACAGGATACGATTTTAGCCTGCTATGAAAAGCTAGATTCTCTACGCAACGGCAAATACTTTAAGACTTGGATGATACGGATTTTAATTAACAAATGCAATGACATTCTTAGATTGAGGCAGAACTTCATAGATATCGAAGAGGAAGCCGGGGAAGGCTTTATCGATAAGGACTTTGAACAGTGTGAATGGAAGGAAATGCTTAACTGTCTGGAGGAAAAATATAAAATCATTGTATTACTGTATTATTCGGAAGGACTTAAGGTTCGGGAGATAAGCGAGCTACTCAAAATCAATAAAAATACAGTACTGACCAGACTCGCAAGGGCAAAGGAACAACTGAGAAAGGCCTATGAAATATGATTGGAGGAAGAAGTAATGAATTATTTTGATGACAAAAACAAAAAGATCCTGTCAGAAGATAGCAACATTCCCGATGTTGTAAGCATCCAGGCTAAGGCGGTTTTTTCTAAAATTCTATCTGAAGAGAAAGAGAAAAACAGAGAGAAGGAGTATATTACCATGAGGAAATTCCATAAGAAAAGATTTGTTTTATTAGTTGCTGCAATTGTAATGGTAGCTGGTACAACCGCATTTGCAGCGGTGAAAACCTGGGGACTACCGGACTTTTTTTCAAGAACAGGTAACGAACTACCGAACGCGGCAGAGAAGCTGGTACAGACTGATATTGAACAGGAAACGGATGATACCGCTGACGTTAATTTTAAAGTTCGAGAGGCTGTATGCGATGGACAAAAGATTTATGTTGTCTTGGAAGCAAAACCTGTCGACACTGAAAAGTATCTTTTGTTAACAATGGACGTAAATAGCAGTGATCCTGTTGCAAACCTTGGGATAACAACCGACAAGTACGAGACAATAGCAGAATATGCCTTAGAGAACAGGAAAGAGATGCTTTATGTTAATGCGGGCCTTAGCAATAACGGCACAAATATACCGGGCAGCGTTGATTTTACAACAGAGGAAGACGGGACTCTAGTTATTATGTATAAGGCGGACAATACCTTTAATAGTAAAAATTTAAAGATAACCTGTAATACAAGCGTTAGCACAGTGGATCAGGCAGGACATTACGGAAAAGCTGTAAAAGGTGCTTTTGACTTTCAGCTGACTGACGAAAGCTCGGAAAGTACGGTAAGCTACAATCAGACGGAAGCTTTAGCGGTGGCAGGAGTTATTGTTGATAAGATTGAACTTAGCAAAACAGAACTTGGTATCTATACGGAATTAACCTTCCACATTGCACCCGATGCAACTCCGGAACAGATTAATCTGGCTAAGGACGGGTTATGGTTTGAATATCTTGATGCGGGCGGTAAACGTTGGGAAAGCGGTTTAGATGGGTCAGATACGATTGAAAAGGTAAGTGACGGAGTATATGTACAAAAAAATAGCTTTAAAACCAAAGAAATACCGGGGGAAATTACAGTAAGAGGCTATGACTGCTGGGAGAAGACCAGATTTGGATCAATTACGTTGGAGAAAGAATAAGATTCAACAGAGAGTCTTAAGGAAAGCAAGGGCAGGAAAGGGTTCTATCTATTATCATGATAATTGGCACTTACAGCCTTAATGTAAAGCATCCGTTATAATGGGTAGGCGGTAATAGAATAAGAACGGTCATAAACTGATACAGTCTATGACCGCTCTTACTTGTTTGTTATTGACCTTTCAAATAATAAATGTTACCAATTCCTAAATCGTATAAATTACATTACAATTTACTCCAAAATGGCGATGATATTTCCCTGTTTAAAATAAGTGAAAGGAAATTGGGGCTACTTGCCTGTAATGCCTTTAAACTCTCTAAAAATGATGCCTTGCTATCGGTCTTTACCCCCGCAAAGGTATCATCAACCTTTTCATCCTTAACAGTTTTGGATACATATTCCTTGGATTTACCATCATACTGATCTACCATGTTCGGATTTTTTCTGACAGCGCCTACATACCAGTTAGTTAAATACTTGAGTGAATTCAGTGCTCTATCTTCATTACTGCCTTCATTTGAAATTTTCTGATATTCTGCATAAGCACCGCTATCCATTTGCTTCATCATATCAAGTGTATTCGTTGTATATACAAGATTGCTTCCGTGTCCTAAATAGTTCGCTTTGTTAACTCCATAATCCATAGTTCCATCTTCGATTTTCCTGCCCGATGTAGCCAATTTGGCTACTGTTTCCATTGCTTCTAAAAATGAATCCTTCTGATTTTCTGGTATAAAATTCTCTGCGGCATATTCGGCTTTTTTCATTCCTAAAGATATATTTGCCTGCCTTTCTTCCTCTGTCATGGCGCTACTGTTAGTCACAAGGAAATTCTGACGGATAATATCATAGACAAAAGCCTGTTCTTCCTTACTGCAATTCTCAACAGCAGTAGCGATTGCCTTGTCAGTCTCATAAATACCTGTATATTCCGGTAAATAATTAGCTGACTTATCATATTGTACTACCTCACTATCAAAAGCCGCCTGTTTTGCCGCTTGCTCTGCTTGCGCTTCCTCAGTCAACGGTTGATTCATAAGTCCAATCTTTCCCTGCACTAATGCAGCCAAGCCATCTCCGGAAAACTCTACGATAACATTCTCGCCATATAGTTCTGATATACTATTCATAGTCTGTAAGGTTTCTTCTCTGGACATTTTATCCATAACCTTGTTGCCGTTTTCGTCTGCAGTATTAAACTCATATTTGACAATGCTGTCCTTTTTGTAAACTCCACTGCCATAGGAATTTATATTTGTTGTTCCTCTATAAAACTGGCTGTAATCAATACTCATAATTTTGCTCTCCTTTGCGTTAATAATTGTAAATCCGTTTACAGATTATGTATAATGCTTGTTACTTCTTAATATCGGCAGGTTAGTATTTTATCTTTACATCTAAAGCCCAATTTTATGTAATTTATTTAAATAAAATTTAATTGTCTTATTTCGGATGTACCGACCTTTGATTTCCCTGTTTAAATATGTTACTATCTATATAATAAGTATGCACAGCGATTCAGTATCATCGGTTAGGCGAGAGTTGAACCAAATAATCAAATAAGAGGATCTTATTCATATGAAAAATAAAGATGTTATCACTAGCTCAGCAAATGCTCAAGTGAAAAATTTAATACAGCTTCAAAAGAAAGTAAAAGCCAGAGAAGAACAGGGATTATTCGTAGTAGAAGGATTGAAAATGTTCGAAGAGGCAAGGGAAGCCGGGCTTCTTATAAAAGCATATGTATCAGAGAGCTTCTATCAGGAGAAGCTTAACAATAATCCGGATTTCTTCCTTGATTTGGATTATGAAGTAATTACCAACTCCTTATTTAATGAAGCGTCCGAGACAAAAACTCCGCAGGGGGTTATGGGTACGGTAAAGAAAGCTCAGTACAGTCTGGAGAGCATCCTGAATTCTCCCGATGCCTGTTTGCTATTATTGGAGGATATTCGAGATCCGGGTAATCTAGGAACCATGATAAGAACCGCAGAGGGTGCGGGGATTACCGGCATCATTTTCAATAAATCTACCGTGGATATCTATAATCCAAAAGTGATTCGATCTACGATGGGATCAATTTACCGGGTACCTTTTTATCAGACAGATAATATCTATGAAACACTGGAGTTGATAAAACAACATGATATCACCATATTTGCGGCGCATCTTTTGGGAATTCCTTATGATACGGAAGGAAGTTTTCGTAAAAAATGTGCTATTTTGATTGGTAATGAAGCAAATGGCTTGAGTGACAATGCAGGTGAACTTGCCGATATAAGGATAAAAATTCCAATGGCGGGTAAGGTCGAATCCTTAAATGCAGCAGTAGCTGCAGCAATTTTGATGTATGAGGCTTCAAGGCAAAGAAATAGATAACAATGGAGGTAATGATCAATGAATTCGATCTTATGGATTATCATTCTTGCATTACTGATCTTAATTGAAATAATAACACTTGGCATTATGACAATCTGGTTTGCGGGTGGGGCACTAATAGCATTTATCGTATCAATGTTCTATCATAACCTGATTCTGGAGATCATCCTATTTCTTGCAGTATCCCTTTCTATGTTATATTTCACGAGACCGATTGTGATAAAATACATTAACACGTGTAATTCTAAGAACAATGATGAAGATGTTATTGGCAAAAAGGCAGTTGTGATATCTGCAATTGATAATGGTAATACCAGGGGACAGAATGATTTGGAGGGCAAGGAATGATCTACCAGATCGCTGAATAGTAATGTAATAGAAAAAGGAACGAAGGAGAAGGTAATAGGAGTATCGAAAGCCAAATTAATTGTAATAAGGCTTATTACAATTAAGAAAAAATTTAGATTTTACTTCTTGATAATAAGGCAGTAATGAGATATTATAATGCTAGTTTATAAATTTTAACAATTATAATACCGGATTTGGGGGAAGATATGAAGAAGTTAAAGGAGGTACTTACCTCACCTTATTTCATAGCGTTTTTATTCGTCCTTAAGATGATGCTCTATTATTCATTGATTGAAGTAAATCAGATGCAGATTGTTTTAATTATCTTAAGTCTTATTGTTTGGGCAACGTTATATACCACCTTTGGACGAATTGCATGGAAAAGAAAGCGTTTTGTTTTTCTGACAGTATATTTTCTTTTCAGCTTATTGATGTTTGCAGATACGATGTATTATAACTATTATAATCAGACAGTTTCGGTCAGACAGCTGTGGCAGGCTAAGAGTGTAACTGCGGTGCCAAACAGCTTTATTGCAACTTTAATACCGGCCAGCTTCTTATTGTTTGTCGATATTCCGTTCGCTTATATCAGTTTTAAAAAACATGCGACGAAGGAAAATATACTGAAGATACTTCCGTGGCGTAAATTTAAATATGTACTTTATTCATTAACAGCAGTTATTATTACATTGATTGCAAATCCTTTTCATACTGCTGCATTTGAACGGGTCAACAGCATGGAATTCTTTACGAACCATGTAAATGATGTATGCCAAACCATATCAGACAACTTTACTGCTGGTAATATGGATCAGAATAAAATTCTTGAGGTTTTGAATGAAGTGACACCAGAACCTGAGGTAGTAAAATATAATGGAATAGGTAAGGGTAAGAATTTAATTGTAATTCAGATGGAAGCTTTTCAGAATTTTGTACTTGGAGCTACCTATGAGGGTCAAGAGATTACCCCTAATTTAAATAAGCTGATGAAAGAGGATACCCTCTATTATAATCACTATTTTTCTAATATCGGTAAAGGAAACACGGCGGACGCAGAATTTTCAACGCTAAACAGTCTTTATCCGGTAATTGATGGAGAGAGTTATCGGCTTTATCAGGACAATACCTTTAATGGTCTTCCTTGGTTAATGCGAGATAATGGATACAATTCCTTTGCAATCCATGGATATAAGGGCGAATTTTGGAACAGGGAGTATGTTTATCCGAACGAAGGCTTCCAGAATTTTTATAGTATGGAGGATCTGAAGCAAGACGAGATTATCGGTATAGGAATTTCGGATAAATCAATGTTTCATCAGTTGATCCCTATTTTGAAAGAACAGAAAGATCCGTTTTTCACTTTCGCAATTACTCTGACAGGACATCATCCATTTACTTTGGACGAGAAATACAGGACACTGAAGCTGGCTAAGAAGGATGTAGATACTACTTTTGGTTCTTATCTTGAAACAGTAAGATATACGGATGAGGCAATTGGACAACTAATAGAAGAACTGAAAGCATCAGGCTTATACGACAATACAGTAATCGCTTTGTATGGTGATCATCATGGTTTAAACTGCGGTATGGAAGAGGTTAATTATCGTATGAGTGAATACCTCGGTAGAATTTACGATTATGATGAAATGTTGAATGTTCCTCTAATCATACATGTTCCTGGAAGCTCTGTTAATGAAACTATAGAAACAACAGGCGGACAGATTGATTTTATGCCGACCATTGCAAATATCATGGGACTTGAATATGATAATACTTTTGTTATGGGACAGGATTTGACGAATGCCACAGATGGTTATGTTGCTTTTACTTCTTATTTATTCGAAGGTTCCTTTGCAACGAATGATATTGTCTTTGAAGTTTCTAGGGAAGGGATATTTGAAGGCAGCAGGGCATGGAAAATTGGAACAAATGAACAGGTTGATGCGACAAAATATAAAGAAGAATACGAAAAAGCACTTCTTCTTAAAAAGACATCAAAGGAAATTATGGATCAGAACCTTATTGCAGAATACGTGAAACATTAACAAAATTATATTTTACAGTAATAAAACCCATTGCAGCTATGCACTGGGTCTTATTATATGTAGGCTAATTTGTTACCATTGAACCGGATCAATAGATATAGCAGGGGGAAGGGTATGGAACATGTAGGGTTTGATTTTAGTAAGGAATATGGCATCGTACTTGAGGGTGGCGGTGCAAAGGGAGCTTACCAGATCGGCGTATGGAAAGCTTTATTGGAATGTGGTGTTAAAATCAAGGCTGTTGCAGGCGTATCGGTGGGCGCTCTTAATGGTGCTCTGATCTGCATGGGGGATTATGATAAGGCAGTTGATATATGGAAGAACCTTAGTTATTCAAGTATCATGAGAGTGGATGACGAGGAGATGGATAAGCTGATCCATGGCCGATTTAAAGATATTAATCTTCAGACAGTTACTAGACAGAGTGGAAAGATTTTGGCGGGTCGAGGACTGGATGTTACTCCTCTCAAGCAGCTCCTAGATGAAACGGTTGATGAAAGAAAAATCAGGGAATCTGATATTGAATTTATTATGGGTACCTTTAATGTAAGTGATTTAAAGGCTATGGAGATATCGGCAAAAGAGGCGGAAGATGGATATCTTAAGGATTATTTGATGGCAAGCTCGAATTTTCCTTTATTTAAAAATTCCAAGCTGATGGGCAAAACCTTTCTGGATGGGGGCATTACGAATAATGTTCCGATTGATATGCTGATTAACCGGGGCTATAAGAATATTATCGTAGTCAGAGTATATGGTATTGGATTAGAGAAAAAAATTAAGATACCGGAAGATGTCAATGTGATTTATATTGCACCAAAGATTCAAATATGCAATGTACTTGAGTTTAACCCCAAAAAGGCAGCGCGTAATATGACTTTAGGGTATTATGATGCTGTCCGGGTGCTGAAATCTCTTGAAGGTAAAGTCTACTATATTGACTCAACGAAAGAAGAGAAGGATTATTTGGTTGCATTGTTATCGATACCCGAAGATCAACTAAAGCAAATACTACTGCAGAATAAAGCTGATTATCCCACAGGCAGCTCCATCATCAGAAAGTGCTTAGAAGAGGGATATCCACAGCTTGCTTCTACTTTAAAACTGAAGAAGAATTGGATGTATAAGAACTTATTCTATGCAATCATGGAATATTGTGCGAAAAAATTGAAAATCCGAAAATATAAGATTTATACAGATCAGGAATTCTGCCGCTTAATACAAGAGCGTTTATATATGTTGAATACAATGGAAGATAATCCGGATAATATCATGGAATTAGCCCGAGCAATACTGAATAATTATTTGGCTTGACATTTGTGGTAAATTGGAATAATGTATAAATAAACATATTTATAGCATAATTATTAATTTGTGATAGGAATTTAATTCAACGTTAAATAATTATTTTGATATGCTGCCCGGGCTATAGTCGTAGATAACTCTAATAGTATTTTACTAATTCAGGCGGCGGAATGGAGGTAGTGTGAAAAATCAAGATTTTTCACACAGTAAATTTGTGCTGACGCCCAAATTCACGGTGTTTCGGCAGAATGGAGGTATATATGAATTTAAAAGGAAGAAGTTTTTTAACACTTAAGGATTTTACATCAGAGGAAATAGAATATCTTCTTGAGCTTGCCAAAGATTTAAAAGCAAAAAAGAAGCAGGGTATCACTGGAGAAAGCCTAAAGGGAAAAAATATCGCATTAATATTTGAAAAACCGTCCACCAGAACCCGTTGTGCATTTACCGTCGGCTGTATTGATGAAGGCGGTCATCCGGAATACCTTAGTAAGGCTGACATACAGTTGGGACATAAGGAAAGTGTTGAAGATACAGCGCGAGTATTAGGTAGAATGTTTGACGGAATCGAATTTCGTGGCTTTTCTCAGGAAACTGTAGAGAAATTAGCGAAGTACAGTGGAGTACCGGTATGGAACGGACTAACCGATGCCGATCATCCGACTCAGATACTTGCGGATTTTTTGACCTTAAAAGAGCAATTTGGTAAACTGAAGGGACTGAAGTTGGTTTATGTCGGTGACGGTAGGAATAACATGGCTAATAGCTTGATGATTGGTTCCTCCAAGATGGGTATAGACTTCACCATTCTGGCTCCGAAGGAATTATGGCCGGAGCAGAAATTGGTAAAACAATGTGAAGAATATACTAAGGATTCTGGAAGTCAGATAATTGTTTCGGACTCATTGGATGCAATTATTGATGCAGATGCAGTTTATACCGATGTATGGTGTTCCATGGGAGAGGAAGATAAAGCGGCAGAACGTATCACTCTTTTAAAACCATATCAGGTGAATGACGCATTAATGGCACGTACGAAGAAGCCGGGAACTATATTCTTGCACTGCCTGCCAGCAGTAAAAGGAAAAGAGGTTACTGAAAAGGTTTTTGAACGTTTCGCGGATGTTATATTTGACGAAGCAGAAAACCGTATGCATACAATCAAAGCGGTCATGGTGGCAACCTTAGGCAAGTAATCACTTCAGAGTATGAATCGGAGATTAGAAAATGAAAGTATTGAAAAAGCTGGTAGGGAAATTTTCATCAAAGTATGATATAATGATTACGTTGGTAGGAATTGCTTTATTAATTTTGATAGTTATCATTTTTTTAAATCCTAGAAATATGACGATAATCTTAATCGCTTGCTTTGCATGTGGTAGTATTAATATATTGCAGGGTATGAAACATATGAGGGATCCTAAGAAAAGGACAACCGGTATGTCCTATCTTATGCTGGGAATTATAGTAATTGTAGTCGGCTTTATTATAACCGGGGTAAGATAACGACAAGGGCTGTTTAAATGTTATAATTCAGCCTATAATGACAAGAGGTGTTTTTGGTGAGTGAAGCGAAGCCAAAATCACATAATATCTTGATATTAACTTATAAGATACGTTGCGATACTATATTATGGTAGATATTGAACGAAGAAGGAGCTTTACATGTATCAGGAAAGGGTTATATTATGCGCGAGTAGTGCATATAATAAGAAATTCTGGTTTAATGAAGATTTTAAAATGCTGCCCGAACAAATTAAGCAAGAATTAAAAATCACATGTGTATTGTTCACCGAGGATGTCGGCGGAATTATTTCCCTGGAGTTTGAAGAGGATGGAACATTGGTACTTAAGGTGGATTCTGAGGAAAGCGATTATCTTTATGATGACATTGGCAGCGTCTTAAAAGTAAAACAGATTCAAAGGGAAAAGGCCGAGCTTTTAGAGTCATTGGAGCTTTATTATAAGGTGTTTTTCCTAGGAGAGGAAGCTTCAGAGCTACTGTAATGAAATGCGTAATCCCCGAAATAAAATTAAAACGTATGGACTCACAATGTGAGATTAAAATACACAGGAATGGAGAAAATTATGTTACTGGTAATCGATGTAGGTAATACAAACATAACATTAGGCGTATTTGATGATGTGAACTTAATGACAACCTTTCGTTTGACTACGAATGCGTCAAGAACATCGGACGAATTTGGTTTGATCATTTGCGATCTTTTAAAAGCAAAGAATATTAATACAAAGGATATCACCGCGGTGACGATAGCTTCCGTAGTACCGAAGATTATGTATTCTCTTACAGCCGGTATAATCAAATATCTTTCAATTAATCCTCTTGTTGTCGGAATAGGAACCAAAACAGGTATCAAAATTGTAACAGGAAATCCTAAGGAAATCGGTGCAGATCGTATTGTTGATGCAGTAGCTGCATATGAGATATACGGAGGGCCGGTACTGGTTATAGATTTCGGAACTGCCATCACTTATGATTTAATTATGGCAGATGGCTCTTTTGCGGCGGCGGTCACCTGCCCCGGACTTCGTATTGCTGCCAATGCGCTTTGGACAGAGACAGCAAAGCTTCCAGAGATTGAGATTACAATGCCAGATACAATTCTGGCCAAGGATACTGTAACAGGTATGCAGGCAGGTCTTGTATTCGGTTGCATCGGACAGACTGAATATATTATCAAGAGAATGATAAAGGAAGCAGGAATCACGAAATGCAAGGTAATAGCAACCGGAGGTCTTGGTAAAATAATATCGGATGCGACAGACTTAATTGAGATATATGATGTAAATCTAACGCTTAAGGGACTTAAGATTATCACAGATAAGAACCGTTCGATGAAATAAGAATTAGTGGAGATTGAAAAAGGTATGAGTTTTTATATCGGTAATGTTAAATTAGATGGAAAATTATTTTTAGGACCCATGGCAGGAGTTACAGACCTGCCATTTCGTTTGCTGTGTAAGGAAAAAGGAGCCGATCTTGTCTATACGGAAATGGTAAGCGCAAAAGGAGTTCAATACAATAATAAAAATACGGAGGCACTGATTATAATATCACAAGAGGAACGACCAGCGGCACTACAGCTGTTCGGCTCAGACCCCGATATTTTAAGTAATACGGCTAAAAGGTTGGAACACCGTAATTTTGATATACTGGATATTAATATGGGCTGTCCTGTTCCAAAGGTCGTAAATAACGGGGAGGGCTCCGCTTTAATGACGAATCCCAAACTAATCGGTGAAATTATTCGTAAAGTATCGAATGGCTATAGCAAACCAGTTACCGTGAAAATTAGAAGTGGCTTTAATGATGACTGTATCAATGCTGTTGAGGTTGCTAAGATAGCACAGGAGAATGGGGCAGCAGCAGTAACTGTTCATGCAAGGACAAGGGAACAGTATTACAGCGGCAAGGCGGATTGGGAGATAATACGAAAGGTTAAGAAAGCAGTTAACATTCCTGTGATTGGAAGCGGTGATATCTTTACACCTGAGGATGCAAAACAGATACTTCTTCAGACGAGCTGTGATGCTATCATGCTGGCGAGAGGTGCCCGGGGAAATCCATGGATCTTTGAACAAATCAAAGCATATTTAGACCAGGGAATAATACTCGCGAAGCCAGAGTTTAGTGAGGTAAGGGATATGATTATCCGTCATGCAAAGCTTTCTGTGACATATAAGGGAGAGTTTATCGGAATTCGTGAGATGCGTAAACATGTTGCTTGGTATACAACCGGTTACCCGAGTTCGGCAAAACTAAGAAACCAAGTCAATGAAATAGAGAACATGGACGACCTTCATAAGCTACTTGAAAACTATGAAAAGCATATAGAAAAATAGCCAAACAAAAAACACGAAATACGGATATCTTATGTAATAGTAACAAACTTTGTAATTTGTTAAATTTTATATTGATTTTTTTTAAATATGAGTTATAGTATATTTACAGTAAAGACAAATGTTTGTCATACAAGAACATAAAGGGAGGAAGAATAATGGAAAAATTAAAGGTAGGTATCCTGGGTGGAACCGGCATGGTAGGACAGCGATTTATATCCTTATTGGAAAATCATCCGTGGTTTGAGGTAGTAACGGTAGCAGCTAGTCCGAGAAGCGCAGGCAAGACTTACGAAGATGCAATAGGAGACCGCTGGAAGATGTCTACTCCAATGCCAGAGGGTGTTAAAAAACTTATTGTAAAGAATGTAAATGATGTTGAAGAAGTCAGCGCGGGTGTTGATTTCGTTTTTAGCGCAGTAGATATGACTAAGGATGAGATAAAGGCAATTGAAGAAGCATATGCTAAGGCAGAGACACCTGTAGTTTCTAATAACAGTGCACATAGATGGACTCCCGATGTTCCTATGGTAGTACCTGAACTAAATCCGGAGCACCTGGAAGTAATTGAGTCACAGAGGAAACGTCTTGGAACCAAGAAAGGCTTTATTGTTGTTAAACCGAACTGCTCCATCCAAAGCTATACACCAGCACTTCATGCATTAAGACAATTCGGAATCAAGTTGGTTGTAGCAACAACCTACCAGGCTATTTCCGGAGCAGGTAAGAATTTTAAAGATTGGCCGGAGATGATTGATAATGTCATCCCGTACATTGGTGGTGAAGAAGAGAAGAGCGAACAGGAACCACTAAGAATCTGGGGTAAGGTTGTCGATGGTCAGATCGTTAAGGCAGAAGAACCGGTTATCACTGTTCAGTGTATCCGTGTTCCGATTACTGACGGGCATACGGCAGCAGTATTTGTTAATTTTGAGAAGAAGCCAACAAAGGAAGAGATTCTAAAGGCATGGGCAGAGTTTAAGGGACTTCCACAGGAGCTGAATTTACCAAGCGCACCAAAGCAGTTCATTAAATATTTCGAAGAAGATAACCGTCCCCAGGCAAAGCTTGACCGTGATTATGAGAATGGTATGGGAGTTTGCTTCGGAAGGCTTCGTGAAGACAAAGTATTTGATTATAAATTCGTAGGTTTATCACATAATACCGTTCGTGGTGCAGCAGGCGGTGCAGTTCTGACTGCAGAGCTTCTTAAGGCTCAGGGCTATATTACAGCAAAATAATGTATCTGAATAGACTATCAATATCAATTAGGGTGTCAAAAGTCAGAAATTAGTTAGATTAATGAATATATATGAACAAATATTCATCATACAATCTGACTTTTGACACCCTAATCTTAGTTAGACTAAGATGGGCAGTATTATTTTATATCAGAAAGCAGTTGAAAGTAATTATTGATCTCTTCCAACTGCTTTTTATTTTCAAATATGACAGGTTTACTATCTAACGATGAATATTTGTCAAGTACTTCTAAAATGATACAGTTTCAAATAATATAATTAAATATCTTCTTATTATTTTATATGAAATAAATATCGAATAAATTCTATCGCATTTTCCTCATGAAGGCCATTAACAACAATTCCAAGGACATAGGGATCAATATTGTTTGCATTTCTCTGAAACAGCTCTGAGTTAGTTAAATAGATGCCATAAACACTATTTTCTTTTTTGTCACCCTCGGTATTTGATAGATAGAACTGATCCGTTAAGGAAGTGTATAAATCAGTTGGCAGTTCATCAGAAAGTTTTTTAAAGGTGCCATTATAAGCATATGTTTTAAATACCGATTCAGGAGCAATGATTACATCAACCTGTTTCGTTGAAATATAGGTGGTTAAAGCCTGCGCCATTGCTGAAGTGTATGAGTTACCCTTATCAAAATAGACAGAGGTGTTAAATTCAACGAGCTCCTTTTTCGAATTCAGCTGAAGATGCTTGGCAAAATCATCTTTATATTCTTGGAGGGTATTGTCTTCGATGGGATTATTAATGATGGCTGCATAAAATTTAGGTGATGCGGATGGGTGCAAGATTGTATTGATAAAATAGATAACCAAAGCAATGAATGCAACAGTTCCAATGAAATACCATTTATAATAATACCAGAGATAAGAAAGCTTACCCTGGAAATTCATTTCACGTAGCTTTTCTTTCTCCGTCTGTTTCTCCATAGGATGAAAAATGAGAGCATCTTGTTCATCCTGTCTAATCTGTTTTGGCATAATGATCCCTCGCTTTGTACCCGTTTATAGTGTATTTATAATTTCACAGTTATTAGTTTAGCATAAAGAATGGTTGATTAGAAGAAGTATAATATAAAATATCTCTTAAATTTTTCATAAATACAAAAACTGCTTCCAAAACAACAGAGAATCTTCGCTTTGAAAGCAGTTATATTAGTTTATATTATCATTAAAGCCAAAATTTCATTCAACACCGAAGCCATCATTGTAATTAATTATATAAGTTATTGTATCCATATAATTGCATTAAATTATTATAGATACTAATCACGTCGACGCCCAGCTTTTCGGAAAGCTTTTTGATATATGCGTTCACATCGATAGAGGATATATAACCCCCCAAATCGGAGGAACCATATGTTTTGCTATTTTTAGAAGGCATTTCAGCTTTATAATCCTTAATATATTCTGAGGAGGAATCTATGGTTGCAAGAGTCTTGCCTCCGGCCTGTATGGTAATGACTTCTTTCTGTGTATTATTAGCTACACTGGAATCTGAAGTTATCTCAATGCCTAGTAAATCGGAAGATGAGATGGTTATTTTTCCTGTATTAAAATAATGATTATCCTTAAATTCGGTACGGTAATCTTTATAATCTACATCGATGTTAATCTCATCAGAGCTATTACCATTCGGATCAGATATTGCTATTTCAGCAGAACCATCGTATGCTCCGTTCTTTTTCGTCTGAGTACCTGTAATGTCAAATAAGGCCTTGCCTTTATCATTATTGATACTTAAATTATACTCACTGTTGTTGCTATCTTTAAGGTATGCATAACTGAACACGGTATCGGTTCCTTTTGAAGAAAATGAACGACCAATTATGGCACCTTTTTCATCTACATAAACCTTCATTATAATGTCTTTCTTAAGAAGATCATCAGAATTCTCATCAAGACTATCCAGCTGATTTTTAATCTCATCCTGATAATCCTTTTTAGATATATTATAAGCGGAGAGCAGATTTAAAATATATTTATCATTTTTAGCTTCCTTAAGAATATCCTTAAGCATATGATAAAGATCATCATTTGATATTGTAACTGTAAGCTTAGAACATTTCTTAGTTAAGGCATCAACCTTAAGCTTTGAATTCTTATCAAGTTTTACATCTTTGACATCTTTAATAATAAGGTTGCTGTATCTGGTGATCAGATCAATTGTCTGATCGGTACTTGGTCTCTTGAATTTCTTAAGATCTACTCCTTCTGATTTGAGTATATCGGAAAAATCAATATATGAATCACTTAACTCGGGTATACGTGCAAAAAATTTACCTGCAGCATTATTCATTAATAATTCTGCTGTAATGATATCAACTTGGTTTAATCGAATACCAAGAGATTCGTTGATTGTATCATCCGTTTGCCCTATTAACATATTAATACCAAAACTTTTGAGCGGAAGCCCTATCTGCTTTTCAACATCATCTAAGCTTATACCCATATTATCCTTCATCAAGGAATTAATATTGTCATGATTAAAGTTTACATCGGTTTTTATTTTTACTCCCATATTATCGGTAGACGCATCTAAGTATTTCTTAATACTTTGCTTAGTTACATTAATATTGCTCTTCTCAATGAAAGCATAGTATTTAGCAGGGCTTTTAGTCAATTGGCTAACAGTATTGACTAATCTGCCACGGAAGGCATATGCTGTAGTAGCACCTGCTATTAAAACCACAAAAACAGCCACTAGGGCAATGATTTTGGCGATTCCTTTTTTCTTCGGCTGTTTATAATATGTACCATTTTGATATTGCATCTGATCATAAACCGGTTCTTCGGTCGGAATAGTTTGGTATTGCTGCTGATACTGTTCGAAATTAGGCTGATTCTGAATCTGTTGCTGACTCTGATCTATATCATCAGGTAGCCCGCCATCTTGAGATGTTAGGTTCGTGTTGTTTAATTCATCCATATTTCTCCTCCTTAAATATACATTATACTCATGATTTTACAACTTACAGTATATTGTAAAATTATATCAATGTCAATACTAGTAAAAATTGTGAATAATACGGATTCTTGCCCTATTTATAATGAATTCTGGACTAGTTTTTAGTTGAAATGCGATTGAAGGTATAATATAATATTGAGTGAGAGTACAAATTGTTAATAAGGAGGATAAAATTTAATGAAGTACGGTTTTTTTGATGACTTGAGTAAGGAATATGTGATTACCACACCAACAACCCCGTATCCTTGGATTAATTATCTGGGTTCACAGGAGTATTTTTCATTAATATCAAATACTGCCGGAGGTTACAGCTTTTATAAGGATGCAAAGTTAAGGAGAATTACTCGTTATCGGTATAACAACGTTCCTTTGGATTTAGGAGGAGGCAAGTATTATTACATCAATGATGAGGGTGATGTATGGTCTCCCGGATGGGCACCAGTTAAGAAAGAGCTCGATAAGTACGAGTGTAGACACGGAATGGGTTACACGAAGATAACAGGAGCAAGGGGAGGCGTTGAGACTGAAATCACATATTTCGTGCCCTTGAATACCAATGCTGAGATTCATAAAGTAGTAGTAAAGAATAACTCTGGTAAGAAGAAACAGGTTAAGTTGTTCTCCTTCATTGAATGGTGCTTATGGAATGCACAGGATGATATGACTAATTTCCAGAGAAACTATAATACAGGTGAAGTTGAAGTTAAGGGCTCCGTAATTTATCATAAAACCGAATACAAGGAAAGACGTGACCATTATGCATTTTTCTCCGTAAATGCACCGATTGCAGGATTTGATTCCGATCGCGAAAGCTTTATGGGAACATACAATGGCTTTGATAATCCACAGGCAATATTTGCAGGAAAGTCAAATGATTCCATAGCAGATGGTTGGCACCCGATTGCTTCTCATTGCCTTGAGATTAATCTTGAACCGGGTGAAACAAAAGATTTTGTCTTCCTGTTAGGATATGTTGAGAATGATTTCGAAGAGAAATGGGAAAGTAAAAATGTAATTAATAAAAAGAAAGCTGAGGAAATGATAGCTAAATTCTCTACAACTGCTGCTGTTGATAAAGCATTTGATGAATTGGCTAAATCTTGGGATCAGCTGTTATCCAAATATACCGTTAATACAGCAGATGAGAAATTAAACCGTCAGGTGAATATCTGGAACCAGTATCAATGTATGGTTACCTTCAACCTTTCAAGAAGTGCTTCTTATTTTGAATCCGGTATTGGAAGAGGTATGGGCTTCCGTGATTCCAATCAGGATCTTCTTGGATTTGTACACCAGATTCCGGATCGTGCAAGAGAAAGAATCATTGACCTTGCTTCCACTCAATTAGAGGATGGTGGTGCATATCATCAGTATCAGCCTCTTACTAAGAAGGGTAATGATGAAATCGGTGGTAATTTCAATGATGATCCACTGTGGTTAGTTCTTGCCGTTGTTGCATTTATTAAGGAAACCGGTGACTTCTCTATCTTAGATGAGATGACACCATTTGATAATGATGAATCCAAGAGTACCCCTCTTGCAGATCATCTAAAACGTTCCATTGATCATGTTATTCATAATGTAGGTCCTCATGGACTTCCTTTAATTGGACGAGCAGATTGGAATGACTGCCTGAACTTGAACTGCTTCTCCACCGAGCCTGGAGAGTCATTCCAAACATCAACTAGCAAGGATGGCAAAGTGGCAGAATCTGTTATGATTGCAGGTATGTTCTGCTATATCGGCGAAGAATATGTTAAGTTGATGGAGAAAACCGGTAATAAAGCAGAAGCTGACCGTGTTGAAAACGAAGTTGTTAAGATGCGTGATATCATTATGAAAGATGGCTGGGACGGTTCCTGGTTCCTTCGTGCATATGATGATTTTGGTAAGAAAATAGGTAGTGAAGAGAATGAAGAAGGTAAGATCTTCATTGAATCCCAGGGTCTTTGTATCATGGGTGAATGCGGAACGAAAGACGGTAAGGCTATTCAGGCTTTAGACGCTGTAGAAGAGAGACTTGGAACGAAATACGGCCTAGTGCTTCAGAATCCGGCGTTTACAAAATACTACGTAGAATACGGCGAAATCTCCACCTATCCTGCCGGTTATAAAGAGAATGCAGGTATTTTCTGTCATAATAATGCATGGATTATGTGTGCAGAAGCTCAGATGGGCAGAGGTGACAAGGCCTTTGATTACTATTCAAGAATTGCACCTGCGTACACCGAGGAATACTCCGATATACATCGTGTTGAGCCCTATGTATATTCACAGATGGTAGCAGGTAAGGACGCAAGACGTCACGGTGAGGCTAAGAACTCCTGGCTGACAGGTACCGCTTCCTGGAACTTCCTTGCAATCTCACAGTCAATTCTTGGTATCAAACCGGAATATGATGGTTTGCAGGTAGACCCTTCAATTCCTAAGGCATGGGATGGCTATAGTGTAGTACGTGAGTTCAGAGGAGAGAAATATAACATTTCTATTAAGAACCCGAACCATGTATCTAAGGGAGTTGTGAAGATGATGGTAGACGGTAAGGAAGTAGCAGGTAATATCATTCCTTTTGCAAATGATAATAAGACGCATGAGGTTGAGATTGTACTGGGCTAAATGTAAGCTAGGATTACGAGATAAATTAATATGAAATAGATGACAGATAAGGGTATGATGTATATACTCTTATCTGTTTTATTTCACAGGTTTAGGTGTCATAATCTAACGCCGGCTTACTCAGTACCATAGATAACGAAAATGGTAATTAAGAATTAGATAGCCTAATATTCATAGGAAATTACAACCTAAGAAATAAAAATAATGTGCACCTTGCGGAAAATAATTATGTTACTTCGTAACCCGATCAGGTGCAGAGAAAGTACTTAGCACATATTTGATCTACAGATAGATAAATATACTATATTTTCATAAAATATGATAAAGTATAAATTAATAGGAAATATTATATTACATTGCAATAACCACGAGAAAGGATATTTTCAATGATGAATAAAAGTCGGGTACAGTTTCTATATGCGATACTGGCATTTCTTGCAGCAGAAACGATTCAATTGGTTGTTGTATTCTGCTTTCAAATATTTTATGGCTTAGTACTTGGTATTAAAGTTGCTATGGAACAAAGAGCAAATGGAAATACGGATGCTTCTTCAATCACAGATAGATTAACGGATTCCATGTCTCAGGATATGCTGTATTTTATTTCAGTGGCAGCAGTATTAATCTGTGGCATTGTATTTTTCTTCTGGTATCATTATGAAATCAGGGGTGAGATGAGAGGAAGTCTGAGTGATACATTTACATGGAAGAATTTAATATTATTTACGATTTGTGGGATTTCATGCCAGTTTTTTGTTTCTGGAATGATGAATATAGTACAACAATATTTTACTAAGTTTTTTGAAGATTATAAAAATCAGCTGGAGTCATTGACAGGAGGTAACGATATTGTAGTACTCAGCCTACTGTTATTTGTTGCACCAATCACGGAAGAACTAATATTCCGTGGGATAATCCTTCATAAAGCAGAAAGAGCAATACCGTTTATCGGGGCGAATATCCTTCAGGCAATGCTGTTTGGTATTTATCATATGAATGTGATTCAAGGTATCTATGCTGCCTTCCTCGGATTTATACTTGGTTTGGTTTATCATAAGTATAAAACAATATTTGCATCAATACTGCTTCATGTGATAATAAATATCAGTGCATTGTTTACGCAGTTTGTTCCAAAAAATTACTTTGTTTACGTTGTGATTACAATTGTCGCTGGTACGCTATTATTTGGGGCATTGATCCTGTTATTAACAACAAAATCGTCTGTTACAGATAAGGGTCATCTCCCACATGAAAATTGACCTGGATTATAATAAATCTATTCTTATTTGAATTGTAATAATTCTAATTTGATTTTTAATGATAAATTAGAAATCTTAATCTGATTTTTTTCTTGCAATATTGCAAAAAGTAATATATTATTCAAGATACAATTGAATTATAAGGTAATTTATCAGTAAAAGGCTTCTTGTAAAATCTTATTCGGCTACCTCTACCGTACTCTTACAGAGACGAAAAGAAGGATGCCCAAAGGTAAAGGATTTTGCTGTAAATTACAGCTTCCAAACTTGTACAGTTAGTCTTGACCTGGAGAACGTAGTCGCGGCAGGAACTAAAAGGAGTTGTTACATTTATATTGTTAAAAATCTTTTAGGATGATTCTATAATTTTGCACTGGCTCGCATTAACCATGATAAAGATGGTTTCTCCGTGTCGGTGCTTTTTTTGAGTGAATCAATGGAAGAAATATTATTATTCATGCGTAAGTTGTCAAATACTAAAAGTAGCGAGTTGTAAAAAAGGTTGTCGCCCATGGCGGCAGAATGGAGGAAAAAATGAAAACAACAACTAACTTTAGCACCCGAAGAATGGTGCAGCTGGCACTTTTTACAGCCATTATTATTATAATGGCTTTCACACCCATTGGCTATATTAAAACGCCTGCGATTGAAATAACTTTAATTGTAGTTCCGGTTACAGTAGGTGCCATTATTCTCGGTCCGGTAAGTGGAGCTATATTAGGAACAGTGTTTGGTATTACCAGCTTCATCCAATGTTTTGGAATGAGTCCTTTTGGTGCAGCTTTGCTAGGAATAAACCCGGTAAGTACCTTTATCTTATGTATGGTTCCGCGTATATTGATGGGATGGCTGACAGGATGGATCTTCCTAGCTGTTAAGAAAATAAATAAGGATTTATCGTATGTAGTTGCCAATCTGGTCGGCCCTTTATTAAATACGGTGTTCTTCTTAATCACACTTGTACTTCTGTTCTACAAAACTGAATATATACAAGGATTGGCCAAGGGCTCAAGTAATGTGATTATGTTCGCCATAACCTTTGTCGGAGTAAATGGTCTGGTTGAGGCGGGTATTTGCTTTATTCTAGGCACAGCGATCGCCAAGGCAATCGACATAGCAGTAAGCAGGGCCGGAACAAGATAAAGTATACAAAAAATGTAATCCGTATTCCAAATAGTACATTACGGGAATTTCCCGAGAATACAGGTTATACAAAGAAATAATTTTAATATACAAAGAAATAATTTTAATATATACTATTGACATATCACGTATCAACATGTTACAATATGTTGGCTGTGAGTATTGCGTGGCAATATTCACGACGAAAAAGAAGAGAATCCATCTCTCACCCATAGCGTAAGATTAATTTACTGTGAACGGGTCAATGCGATAAGAATTCAGTATTATTTCGTTGTGAAATAATTTTGTGACTTTGCTTGTAGGTGGATAATCTTTATCCACCTATTTTTTATATAAACGTGGTACACGAAGTGAGTGTTCATTTCCTTGGGCTGTCAAGCTTTTGGACGTTTATATCAGTGATATGAAGTCATAATAAATCAGTGTGGCAATTTGATACTAAGTAACAGAATGATTTATAACCTATGGAGGTGTAGTACTATTAGCGATTTAATGATTAATGAACAAATCAGGGATAAAGAAGTGCGCCTGATTGGTGAAAGCGGAGAGCAGTTGGGGATTATGTCTTCCAAAGATGCGATGAAACTGGCGAAGGATGCTAATCTGGATCTGGTTAAAATTGCTCCAACAGCAAAACCACCGGTTTGTAAGATTATCGATTATGGTAAATACAGATACGAGCTGGCAAGAAAAGAAAAGGAAGCTAAGAAAAAACAGAAGGTTACCGAGGTTAAGGAAATTCGTTTATCTCCCAATATTGATGATAACGATTTAAACACAAAGGCGAATCAGGCACGTAAGTTTATCACACACGGTGATAAGGTAAAGGTGGCACTTCGTTTTCGCGGTAGAGAGATGGCGCATACACAGGCCTCTAAGGTTATTCTGGATAATTTCTTTTCAAAGCTTGAAGATGTAGCTGTGATTGAAAAACCGGCAAAGCTCGAAGGAAGAAATATGATTATGTTCTTATCAGAAAAACGTTAAAATACTAAATATCGCAGCATTTCGGAAGGAAGTGTAAGAAGCTTACCTCCCAGCTGTATTAATTATTAAGGAGGAAACATCATGCCAAAATTAAAAACAAGCAGAGCAGCAGCGAAGCGTTTCAAAGTAACAGGTACTGGAAAACTTAAGAGAATGAAGGCGTTCAAGAACCATATCTTGACAAAAAAATCTACTAAGAGAAAGAGAAATCTTAGAAAAGCTGCTATGACAGATTCAACAAATATCAAGAACATGAAGAAAATCTTACCATATCTGTAAGGATTGGTCATAAGGAGGAAAGAACATGGCAAGAATTAAAGGCGGATTGAACGCTAAGAAAAGACATAACAGAGTGTTAAAACTGGCTAAAGGTTATAAAGGTGCCAGATCAAAACAATATAGAGTAGCTAAGCAGTCAGTAATGAGAGCTTTAACTTCTTCTTTCGCAGGTAGAAAAGAGAGAAAAAGACAGTTCAGACAGTTATGGATTGCAAGAATTAATGCTGCAGCAAGAATGAATGGATTATCCTATAGCAAATTAATGCATGGATTAAAGTTAGCAAATGTTGATATCAACAGAAAGATGCTTTCTGATATGGCAATCAATGATGCTACAGGCTTTACAGCATTGGCTCAAATCGCTAAATCCAAATTAGCATAGATCAATATACAGACCTCCGGAATCAAGTATTTCGGGGGTTTTCTTTTTTATTAATTAATTTCCTTGATTAAAGTTCAACAGCTGAATTATTAACAAAGTAAAAGTCAACATTTGAATTCTACGGCATAATCTTAGTAATATGATATGCCAAGTTCTTTTGCATCCGACATTCTTGGATAATCCCCATACATATTGAATCAGTAGCATCTGGATTTAGGCAATTAACCAACATCTTTTAATACAACACCGGTACTTTAAACGCTATTTATCCATAGTAAGATTATATATCGGTGTTATTGCATATATAATAATGTAAAGAATGATAACGGAAGGTATTAGAATGACACCGGAAGAGAGACAAAGAATAACCAGTAATGATTATGCAGATTTAATTATTACATACGATGGGGATCTCAGTATTCTAGATAAATTCAGTAATTATACGGTTAATATCATTAATTTCTTCAATGCGGTAGTCCATGTCCCGGTGGATCAAATAAATGATAATATCATTGTCGAGATGGGGTATTCGGTCATGCCTCCTTTATTAGGACTTATCAGCCAGGCAAGTATTGAGGCTTCGGGAATTACACGTTTGCGAAGCCTTCCGAATTTTAATCTTCGCGGAAGAGGAGTATTAATCGGAATTATTGATTCGGGAATTGATTATACCAATCCGGTTTTTAAAAATGCCGATAATACATCTAAAATTGTTTCCATCTGGGATCAGACTGTTTTCAGTGATAATTATCCTCCAAATATTAATTATGGTACGGTATATTCAAGGGAACAGATAGATCAGGCACTACAAAGTAATGACCCACACAGCATTGTTCCGACAACGGATGAGATTGGTCATGGAACCATGCTTGCCGGAATCGCTGCGGGGAATGAGGTTCCGGAGCAGGGCTTTTTTGGTGTGGCTCCGGATGCGGAATTGGTTGTAGTTAAACTTAAGCAAGCCAAACAATATCTAAGAGATTTCTTTATTATTCCAGAAAATGTACCCTGCTATCAGGGAAATGATATTATGTTTGCTCTGGGTTATGTGAATTCGGTAGCCATCAGTCTAAATAGGCCGATTGCATTATGTATCGCATTAGGGACATCCCAATATGCTCATGACGGACGTGGAACACTAAGCAATTATCTATCCTTGATAGCGGAAGGTACTGGAATCACTCCTATCGTGGCGGCTGGGAATGAAGGAAATGCAAGAAGGCATTATTACGGAAGTATTAATCCGGATATTGGTTTCGACCTCGTTGAATTGTCAGTCGGCGAAGGGGAACCTGGGTTTTCCATGGAGATATGGAATAATTCACCTAGTTTAATTTTTATTGATATTCAGACTCCTAGTGGTGAATATGTTCCTAGAATTGTAACGACTCTGAATGAAACAAGGGTAATCTCATTTATTTTTGAGCCGACCATCATTAATATAGATTACCAGATTGTTGAATCAGAAAGCGGGGATCAATTAATCTTGATGCGATTCCATAACCCTGCTCCCGGCATTTGGAGATTTAAAGTATACCCAGGCGGTGACGTGCCTGTAGATTTCCATATATGGCTGCCAATGGAAGGCTTTATTTCTAATAATACATTTTTTGTTCGATCTGACCCCTATACTACGATATTGTCGTTAGGAAATGCAAGAATGCCTATCACTGTAACGGCTTATAATACACAGGGGGAAAGCCTATATATCGCTGCCAGCAGGGGGTATACCAGAACCGGGTTGATAAAGCCGGAGATCGCGGCACCTGGGGTAAATATCGTCAGTCCGGGAATAAATCAAAACTTTGTAGAGGTTACGGGTACCAGCCCGGCAGCAGCCCATACGACCGGAGTCGCTGCCCTACTTCTTGAATGGGCTATCGTTAAGGGAAATCAGCCTACGCTTAATACTCTCGACATGAAGACGTTTATGATCAGAGGAGCAAGACGCAAAACGGATATAAGATATCCTAACAGAGACTGGGGATATGGGATACTGGATATATTTAATGCTTTTGATATTCTACGGATGGGTGAAAGTACGAGTTAATCGGGTAACTGGGAGGTGAAGAGGCAGTTATGACCCAGGAAGAGAGGTTTAAGATAACAAGTAATGATTATATGGACTTAATTATTGATTATGCTAATAATTTAAGAGTTTTTGACCGCTATCCGAATGCTACCATTCATCTTATAAATGAAAGATATGGAATTGTATATATTCCATCATCACAGCTTACGGGGAGGACGATACGCCAATTTGGATATTTTCCGCTGCCGGCCTGTTTTGGATTAACCATTCAAAAAAGTATGGAAGCCTCCGGTATACAAAGACTGCGCAATAACCCCATATTCAATTTGAGAGGTCAGGGAGTGCTTATTGGTCTTATAGACACTGGAATTCAATATACGAATCCATTATTCCGTAATCAGGATGGAACGAGTAGAATAGCAGCAATCTGGGATCAGACGATTGATAGCGAAAACTATCCCCAGCCTATGTTTTATGGAACACAATATCTGAAAGAGGATATCAACAGGGCTTTAAATAATGTCAATCCATTTGAGGTCGTACCAAGTAATGATACGGATGGGCATGGAACCATGTTGGCAGGGATTGCAGCTGGATCTGAATTAGAGGATTACAGCGGAACCGCACCGGACTCCGAATTAATTATAGTAAAATTAAAACAGGCAAAGCCGCTTGTCAGAGAGTTTTTCCTAATTCCCAATGATATAGTCTGCTACCAGGAAAATGATATTATGTGGGGAGTGCAATATATAATTAATTTATCAAGAGAATTAAAACGTCCTGTAGCTATCTGCATTGGACTGGGCAGCTCTCAAGGCTCGCATGATGGAAGAGGTGCATTGAGTAATATGATTTCTATAGGAGCTGATTTTCCGGGTATAGCAGTTACAATAGCCGCTGGAAATGAAGGAAATGCGGGAAGGCATTTTTATAGTGAAATAAATCCCAGCATAGGTTATAGTACGGTGGAATTAAATATCGGTGAAAATGAATCCGGTTTTGCCATGGAATTATGGGGAGCTGCACCGAATACCTATTCAATTGATATTTTATCACCGACTGGAGAATATATACCAAGAATTACAGAGGGGTTAAGGGTAAGCCGCAATATTTCCTTCGTATTTGAAAGAACAACCATAACCGTTGATTATAAAATGGTGGAGGCATCAACCGGTGATCAGCTAATAATGATGCGATTTAGCAATCCTACGGCTGGTATTTGGAACTTTAAAGTATATACCAGGGGAGACCTCTTAGGGACTTTCCATATATGGCTGCCAAGTAATGGATTTATGTCAGATAATACCTTCTTTGTACAACCGGATCCTTATACGACAATTACTTCCCCAGGAAATTCAATCAATCCGATTACGGTAACAGCGTACAATACGGAAAATAATACGCTGTACCGTAGAGCGGGTAAAGGTTATTCAAGAATTAATGTAGTAAAACCCGATTTAGCAGCACCGGGTGTTAATATTCCGGCTCCGAACCTTCAACAGGGCTTCACCAATTACACAGGAACAAGTGCTGCAGCGGCGCATACAACGGGAATTACGGCGATGTTTTTGGAATGGGCGATTGTAAGAGGTAATTACCCCAGTGTTAATACGGTTGCAATTAAAAAATTCATGATCAGGGGAGCCAGAAGAAATCCTAATCTGGTCTATCCTAATCGTGATTGGGGATATGGTATACTTGATATTTATAATACATTTGATGCTTTACGTGCCGGATTACGCAATGCCGGGCAACGTTAGAAATATTAGAGATGAAAGTTATATATTGCACTATTTTAAAACATGAAGTATGATAAAAGTGAAAATTATTAGCCGCAGCAAAGAGGTAGAATGGAGGTTTCAATGAGAAATAAATTTTCAAATTTTCTATGGGGGTTATTTTTTATTTTAATAGGATTAGGTTTTGCCGGAAATGTTTTATTTGATTGGAATTTTAATTTATTTTTCCCGGGATGTTGGACCTTAATCATTATAATTCCATGCTTCATCAGTATGGTACAACATGGTTTTGGTGTAGGCTCAACGATAGGTTTTATAATTGGTGTGCTGCTGCTGGCTGCATATTATGTAGAGCTTGACTTTGATGTCTGGAAACTAGTCATACCGGCAATCTTAATCTATATCGGTTTAAGAATTATTTTTCAGAATACCTTCCATAAGAAACCGGAATTCTTTGAACAGAACATGAATACAAATCCCAGCAGTTCTCAGGGAACAACCTATTCGGGTGGTGCAAGACAGGAATATAATGCAATATTTAGCGGTAACAGAGTACGTATTACCGATACCTTCTACGGAGCAAGCTTAAATGCGGTATTTGGCAGTGTTGTACTGGATTTAAGAGATGCACAGATACTGGGTAATGTTGAAATCTCTGCACAGGCGATATTTGGAGGAATCGACATCTTTGTACCTGCTGGTGTTAACGTGAAGGTCAATAATGTACCGGTATTTGGAGGTGTCAGCAACCATGTAATGCAATCAAAGGATCCAGCTGCACTCACCATTTATCTCAACTCTACCTGTATGTTTGGAGGAATCGATATTAAATGAATACCTTTCAAAGAATGATTAAGTATAGTGCCATTGCTTTTGCAGTTTTTCTATCCGTAATGATTATATCCGGAATTGCAAGCGCGGTATTTGCCATCGTTAATATTTTACCGGGAACAGCGATTAGAACAGGTAACTGGAAAAATAATGAGACGATTGATTTCTCCCAGACCTATACTGACGTAAAAAGTTTGTATATTAACCATTCAACCGGTAAGTTAAATATCCGGGTTGGGGATGAATTCAGAGTAGAGGCAGCAAACGTACCGGAAAGTTTTAAAGCTTCTGTTAATAACAACGGAGAATTAACCATATCAGAGAGTAATGACGGTATTAAGTTCCTTTGGTTTACGATTGGACGTATTTATAATCTGAAATCCCAAATTACGGTCTATGTACCAGAGACTTTTATTGCAGAGAAGGCAACACTTGATGCCGGAGCTGGTAATATAACAATTGACGGACTTCATACAAAACGTTTGGAAATAAACGCCGGAGCCGGAAATATTGACGGTGAAGGACTGACAGCCGATAAGGTAAGTGTTGATGGTGGTGTCGGCAATGTAACGCTTGATGATGTAAAATTTACAGATGCTGTGTTTGATTGCGGTGTAGGAAAACTGGACATCAGCGGAAGCTTAATAGGCGATACGGATATTAGCTGCGGAGTAGGAAGCGTGGATCTTGATTTAACCGGTAATGTTAATAATTACAGCTTTAAGGTTGATTCTGGTCTTGGGGCAGTCCGCCTGAACGGAAAGAAGATATCAGGTAACCATAAGGCAAATATTAATGCAGAAAATATGATTCAGGTTGATGGTGGCATAGGTAGCGTTGATATTTCTTTAGACGAATAATACACAAAGCATTTCATTAGTAATAAAGTTTGTATTGTATTTTATGAATACTAATATTAAAATAAGGTAAAATATAGATGGGGACGTTAGCATTAATAAAAATAACGTCCCCATATTACAGTTTTGATTTGCTGAGAAACAGCAGTATGGAGATATGTATGAAAAAGAAGAAGTTACTTTGGTTAATCCTATTTGCAAATATTATGATCGCAACAGTATTTCTGACTACGGAACTCCTAATCCATCAGAAAAGTAAAACAGATACCGGAACGGATCCGGTTCAGCTGACAAAACAGGATAATTCTAAAGGCATTGCTGCCGATACTGATAATGGTGGTAAAGCCAAAAAAGATGATTCTGATACCTATGCCTATCATGCAGCACTGACAAAAGAGGCAGATGATTCTGTTATTATTGAGGAAGCAACGGCTGGTTTTGCATCCGATGCGACAAATAAATCGTTTGAGGAAACGGAGAATACCAATCCGCCACTATTGATTACTGACAGCAGGGAAGTGGATTATCAGGCATATATTCCTAAGATGCAAAAAGACAGCGAACTAGAGACAGTTCTTAACATTGATAACCCAAAGATTGGAATATCTGCTGAATCGGCTATCTTATTTGATGCGGATACAAAGAAGGTTTTATATTATAAAGATCCGGTTCATGCCGTATTTCCGGCTAGTACCTTAAAACTGCTGACCTCTCTGGTTGCACTGAGCTTATGCTCGGTGGATGAGAAGGTTACCATCGGTGATGAAATTAAAATGATTGCGTCGGATTCAACAAGAGCTTATTTAAAGGAAGGTGAGGTATTATCGTTATACAACCTTTTAGAAGGAATGCTTCTGCCTTCCGGTAATGATGCTGCTTATGCAGTTGCCACTTATGTGGGAAGAAAATCGTTAAATAACCCACAGGCTTCTAAGGAAGAAGCTGTTGTGGAATTTGTACGTCTTATGAATGAGAAGGCCAGGGAGCTCGGAGTGAAGAATTCCTGCTTTAAGACACCGGATGGCTATGATGCTGTGGGACAGTATACTACCGCTTATGATATGGGGTTGATCGCTATAGAAGCCGCAAGTAATGATACAATAGTTGAGATAGCAGGAAAGAGCAGTGCAAGAGTGACCTTTGATAGCGGACAGGATGTAACCTGGAAGAATACAAATAAACTGATCAATCGCTATAGTGGTGAATATTATGAAAAGGCAATTGGATTAAAAACAGGGACCAGTACAATGGCAGGCAGATGCCTTTTAGCTGCAGCAAAATCCAATGGAAGAAGAGTTGTCTGTGCGATACTGGACTCATCCTCAGTCGGCAGATGGGAAGATGCAATTGCTTTATTAAAATATGGATTAAAATAATTACTTAGGAGGCATGGTCTTGGAACCATTTAACGATCAGATTACTATTATGGAGCAGCGTCAGGCGAAAAAAATAATCAGCAGAGCCGGATTTGTCCTGTCTATCATGACAGTAGTTTTATTAGCTGCTCAACTGCTGATTACCTTTCTTGTTGATAGATACTATCCGGCAGTTGCCGAAACCAACTGGTATGTTTGGGCCGTAACCGCAATTACGATTATTGGTTTTGGACTACCAATCTACGCTCTTCTAATGAGAAGAATTCCGAATACTCCAAAGGGGGAAGTTATTAAGTTGTCTCCCTTGGTATTTATTAGAATATTCTTTATTTGTACAGCTGCAATGTATATATCCAATATACTTGGCGGAATTATTACGATGATCATTGCAAATTTAAAGGGACAAAAGGAACTGCTTAATCCAATTCAGGAGGTTATGAAAAACAGTAATTTCCTTGTTGCCTTGTTGTATGCATCAATCATAGCTCCTATCGTGGAAGAAGTGATTTTTAGAAAGCTGTTGTTGGATAAATTACGGCGTTTTGGGGATTTGCCAGCTATTTTGATGACAGGCATTGCATTTGGTTTATTTCATATGAATCTGTCTCAGTTTTTCTATGCAGCTGTTCTGGGATGTATATTTGCATATGTTACAATAAAGACGAATACGATCCGTTATTCGATATTATTACATATGTTAATCAATTTTTTAGGAACCGCCATTTCTCCGTTTGCAATCTCAGGTAATGCGATTGCTTATATTTTTCTGCTACAATGGATGTTGTTTTCAATTGTAGTAGGCTTAATCTGCTTATTTTATGACTTTAAAAAAATTAAATTAGAGAAATCAAAGATGGTGTTTATTAATAAATCGGATTTTGTGTTAAATACGGGGACAATTCTATATTTGTTGTTATGCATTGTGATGATAGTCATTAATACAATATACAGTTAACGACAGCGTACTGCGGTACCTGATGCAGTTACCATAAGCATACCATTGTTGGAACCAAGAACTTCGTAATCGATATCCACACCTACGACTGCATCAGCGCCCATCTGATAAGCTCTTTGCTGCATTTCACTCAATGCCTGTTCGCGGGCTCTGATTAACTCCTCTTCATAAGTGCCGGAGCGACCTCCGAAGAAGTTAGATAAGCCTGCTGCAAAATCCTTTACGAAATCAACTCCGGAGATAACCTCTCCAAATACAATTCCAAGATATTCTGTAATTTGTTTCCCTTCCATAGTGGGTGTGGTTGTAGTGATCATTTTAGTTCCTCCTGTTTAATATGAAATAATATGACTCGGGTTTCTTTATTTGTAGTTTAACCATAATATAACTTGCAGTTGTAGTATATGTCAAGGTAGTTAAGATGATTATAAACAGTTTTTAAGCTGCCTTTCATAAATCGTCAGAAATCAGTTAGATTAATGAATATGCGTGTATTGGTGGATCATAATATATAAAGTTTTATGTTGTAATTTATTACAATTATGATAAAATGAGGTAATTCCTGTTTTTTAATACATAAAAGATGCAGATAGTGATATTAACTCCAAGGGCAGAATTTAGTTGAATGACGAAAGGGGTATTAAGTTGACGGATATTTTAGTAAAGTTTTTTATTAAGGATAATGCCAATGTCGAGAATCAAAAGGTAAGAACCTCCTACGGAATTTTATCAAGTATTGTCGGTATTGTCTGTAATATATTTCTTTTCCTGGTTAAGCTATTAGTGGGAATGATCATAAACAGTATCTCTGTTATGGCGGATGCCTTCAATAATTTATCCGATGCAGCCTCCTCGGTTATCAGCTTTATTGGTGTAAAGCTGGCGGGAAGACCTGCAGATAAGGAGCATCCCTTTGGGCATGGGCGATTTGAATATATCGCTGCACTTGCAGTTGCATTTCTGATTTTGCAGGTGGGCTTCAGCCTATTTAAAACTTCTTTTCAGAAGGTGTTGCACCCGGAAGCTATCACATTTAACCCAATCCTAGTCGGTATCCTGTGCGTATCAGTACTGGTTAAGGTGTGGATGATGCTGTTCAATCGTAAGCTTGGTAAAAGGATTAATTCAACCGTTATGCTCGCTACCTCGGCGGATTCTATGGGAGATGTCTTCGTCACTTTGGCAACGATCCTTTCTGCTGTTATAGCAGGTTTAACCGGATGGAAAATCGATGGATATATGGGTGTTATCGTATCGGTATTTGTCATGCTGGCAGGGATTCGTATTGCCAAGGATACACTTGAGCCGCTACTTGGACAGGCTGTGGAACGTGAAGTATACGAGAAAATTTCGGATATGGTAATGAGCTATCCGGGTATTGTCGGAACACATGATCTGATTATTCATAATTATGGGCCAACTCACCGAATGGCTACTATACATGCAGAAGTACCTAGCGATTTAGATGTCATGGAAACACATGAAACCATTGATCGGATTGAGAGGGACATCTATGAGAAGATGGATATTTTCCTAGTAATTCATATGGATCCGATTGAAGTAAATGATGCAACCGTAATGGAAAAGAAAAGTATGGTGTTGGGTATTCTTGAAGAACTTGAGAAGGCGGCGACGGTTCATGATTTTCGCATTATTAACGGTGAACAACGGATTAACCTGATCTTTGATCTGGTATTACCTTATTCTTATAAAAAAGCGGAACAGGAGAAGCTTCTTGCTGGAATTCAGGAGGAAGTAAAAAAACGTGATGCGAGATGTCAGTGTATCATAACAATGGAGAACAGCTTTATAGCTGATAAATAAGAGATAAAACCGTCATAAACTAAGGAGGATGAGGATAATGATAATAGATTTTCATACACATATATTTCCAGATAAGATTGCAGCTGAAACAATTGGAAAGCTCGAAAAGGTAATTGGTAAAAAAGCATTTGCCGATGGTACCTTAGATGGTCTTAAGAAATCAATGAAAGATAATGAGATAGATATTTCCGTAGTGCTTCCGGTTGTAACAAAGCCTGCCCAGTTTGAAACTGTGAATACATTTGCAGCAAAGATCACCGGCAAGGAGGGTATTATCTCCTTTGGCGGAATTCATCCAGATACGGAAGATTACCAAGAGAAGCTAAAGATTATTAAAAAAATGGGGCTTCTTGGAATTAAGCTTCATCCGGATTATCAGGATACCTTTATAGATGATCCAAGGATGGTTCGAATCATTAAATATGCAACAGAAATCGACCTAATAGTTATCATTCATGCGGGTCTTGATATCGGGCTTCCTGACCCGATTCACTGCCCGCCAGAAAAAACAGCTCAGATGCTCAGTCAGATTGAGAATGAAAATGCGAAGATTATCCTTGCACATATGGGCGGCTATGGCCAGTGGGATGAGGTTGAGGAATATCTTGTTGGTAAGAATATATGGCTTGATACCAGCTATTGCCTTGGGAAGATGGCAGATGAACAATTCTTAAGAATTGTCCAAAATCACGGTGCAGACCGGATTCTTTTTGCAACGGACTCTCCTTGGGACGGACAAAAGAGCGCCCTTGAGTATATCAGAAAGCTTGAGCTAACACAGGAAGAACTTGAGTGTATTCTGCATAGAAATGCAGAAGAGCTTCTGGGTATTGGTTAAAAAAGGCTGAATGAGATTGAATGAGATTGAATGAGATTGAATGAGGCTGTCGCATTTTAGCTATATATAATATAATGGAATGTTATTTTATGTTCGCGAGTGTAACAAAATTAGATGTGAATTATCGTAATAAAATTAATCAGATATTTCTTCCGAATGGAAAAAGATTGTGTATAAGGGGACGAAAGCTCCGACATGTATGGCTATGTCTGGGGTAAGGCAGCAGATGGATAAAAAAGGATGTGAAAAAGTCAAAAAAATATAAAATAAAGCTTGAAAAATAAAAACTGATAGGTTATAATATCATTCGTGGCTGACAAAAAAGGCTACAAACTGAATATATTGGGCTATCGCCAAACGGTAAGGCACTGGACTCTGACTCCAGCATCTCAAGGTTCGAATCCTTGTAGCCCAGTTAGACCCTTGATTTCCAAGGGTTTTTTCATTTTTGATATTAAAATTTTATCATAGAAGGCACTAGATTATTACCATTGTTACAGGGTAGTCTAGTGCCTTGTTTTTATGCTGAAAGGATGATAAAAATGAAGAAAATTAACATGAAAAGTAATCAGAATTTAACTTTGGAAGAGGGGTTCAATCAATTCATTAAGATGTGTAAAATTAAAAATCTATCTCCAAAAACTGAACTCATGAAGGAAGTACAAGGGATAGGTGAGTACAGAATAGATTGTGGCATAGAAAATTAGTCGAAAGACCGAAGGGGACAAGCTATATGGCTGCAACCAGAGTAGTCGTAGCAACTGGTCTACATCTTTAACTTTGTGCCAAATTGATGCGTCTGTTCAAATTACACTAGACTCTAAAGGTTATGTAACTAATGTAGGCACTCCTGTTGATAGTACTTCCGGATTAAATTCAGAAAGTGTAAATATTGATAAAAAAGCGCCTACATTATGTAAGCGCTTTATAATAAAATAAATAGGATTAAACACAAATACTCTATCTTAGAGTATTCAGG
>JAEWMT010000113.1 GCA_023393095.1 Bacillota bacterium | reverse complement strand
GAATATCACGGACGCACTCTATGATGCGGTCAGACTGGAGAGGAACGGTAAAATCAATATTCTTTTGGCTCATGGCGGAGATGAGAAGGGAATACCAATTAACAAAAAGAAGCTTCAGGAATCTGGCTTTGATTATATAGCGCTGGGGCATATTCATAAGCCGGAGATTTTCTGTGATCGTATGGCTTACCCGGGTTCGCTGGAACCCCTTGATAAGAATGAGGTTGGTGAAAGAGGTTATATTCTGGGTGAAATAACCCGTGAGGAAACAGGAAAGACAAATACGGTGGTACGATTTATTCCGGCTTCTGCCCGACAGTATAAAAGGATTAATCTTACTGTAAATCAGGATACAACGAATGGATCTCTTCTTGACCAAGCAAGAGAAGTAATCAGTGAAAAGGGTTCATCAAATATTTATTCCTTCTGTATTACCGGGATAAGGGATGAGACGATACATTTTGACAAGGATTCATTTTATGAAATTGGTAATGTGTTGGAGGTAGAGGACAGGTCTGTACCTGATTACGATTTTGATGCTCTATACGCGGAAAATGCTGATAATATGATAGGAATGTTTATACAAAAAATTCGTGAAAATGTGAAGCAGGACGAAATTGCCAAGAAGGCACTTTATTATGGAATTGAGGCGCTACTTGGGGCAAAGTGCTAAGTATTACCAGGAAAGTTATTGAGTCAGTCAAATAGATTAAAATTGCCAATGTACGTAGGTTTCTAATTAAGAGAAGCTATAAAAAAATATTATATTATATGATAATTTGAGAAATAGCCTCAATGGTATAGGAATTCAGAAGATTAGTAACACTCAAGTCAATGATATTTTTTTTATTAAGAAAGGTTTGACCAAGGATGATTTTTACAAAACTAAAATTAAATTATTTCGGACGTTTTCAAAACCGTGAAATAGAATTAAAGCCCGGTATCAATCTGATCTATGGAGAAAATGAGGCAGGAAAGTCAACCATACATACCTTTATCAGGGGAATGCTGTTTGGGATAGAACGGATGAGGGGCAGAGGTTCTGCCTCTAAGGAAGATACTTATACAAGGTATCTTCCCTGGGATTATCCGGGGGCATACGGGGGGAGTCTGGATATCAAAGTCGGAGACATGGAATACCGACTGCAAAGGAGCTTTCATGCAAATGATAAGAGCTTTACGGTATTGAATCTAACCACGGGACGAGAAGTCAAGCTGAAGGAAGGTTCGATCGGAGAGCTAGTTCCGGGACTATTGGAGTCCACCTTTAAGAATACAATTAGTATCGAACAGTTGAAAGCGCAGACAGATACTGAGCTTGCAGCACAGGTACGTAATTATATAACCAATCTGTCCATATCAAAAAGTAAAGAAGTAAATGTAGCTAAGGCTGTCAGCTATCTGACAGATCAGCGAAAGCAGTTGGAAGCTTCCCAGAATATGGCAGATATAAAGGCTTTGCAGGTTGAGATTGAAGATGGCCTTTTGAAGGAAGAAAGAATGGATCAGCTTACCATACAGCTGCGCGAGCTTCTTATCAGAGAACAAGGTCTGGTGAAACAAAGAGAAGAAGTGCTGGAACGTGTTGATAATGAGGCGGTAAAACAGATGGAGCAGCTTCCGGCAATCATTGAGAAGTATCGTTCTTATCGGGAGCTTTTAAGGCAGGATAGTTCTCTACAAAATCAATATAAGGAGCTACAGGCTAAAATTATAGTATGGGAGAAGGACCTTACTGCTTACGAAGTATTGAAGGAAGATACTGTAAAGCTTCAGGAGCTGCAGATTGAGATTACCAAACAAAATGATACAGATTTGGAACTACAAAGAGAAAGGGAGCGTCTAAATAAAGAGGCGAGAAAAGGTTTCATATGCCTTCTGCCTTGTATACTTGTTGCTTTCTTAGTCGCAGCGATGACTCATATACACCCGGTTGGAATGCTAATAGCAATCCTGCTCATGATTGCGGGTATTGCAGGATATATTGTCCTAAACCGAAATTACTCAAACAAGAAGAAGGCATTTCAAGTACAAGAGAATACAGTTAGACAAAATAGAGCAGAACTTCAAACACAGATGAATCAAATACTTAATAGATATGGGGTGTCCCGTGCCGAAGAACTTTCGGGAAGAAAAGAGGAGGCAATCAGAAATGCCTATGCGCTAGAGCAGGCGAAGGAGCAACAGAAGGAACTTGAAAAAAGACAGCAAGAGCTTGAGGATAGCCGTGATCTGATCTATGAGATAATTATGAAATACATCCAGTACTTTCTACCGGAAGAAGAACTTACAGATTTCACGATGCATAAGCTTCAGGAGAAAATTACGGAAAGAAAACAGGAAACCGAAGGTAGGCTGGCAGAAATAAATAAACAGCAACAAGAGGTAAAGCTTAACATAGAAAAGCTTCGCTGGGAGATTGGCAGATTGGAAGGCAATGAAGCAGCGCTCTTAAAAAATAAAGAAAGATACAGTGAACTGGAGCAAAAGCAGAAGGAAAATGCTGTTGAACTGGAATCGATAAAGCTGGCACTTGCTTCCATTCAGGAATTATCAACAGATATTCATGACAGCTTCGGTCAACAGCTTAATATGGCAGTTTCGGAGGTAATCGGTGAGGTTACGGGGATGAAATATACCGATCTTAAGGTGGATGAGAAGCTTGAGGTCAAGGTTGGTTGGAATGGTAATTATGTAATCTTGGATCGGTTGAGTGCGGGTACCATCGACCAAGTATATTTTGCACTAAGATTGGCGGTGGCTGATCTACTTCTTGGCAAGGATGAGGTTCCGCTATTACTCGATGACAGCTTTGCCTTATATGATGAGGTGAGAGTAAAAACAGCCTTACAGAAGCTTTCTGATAGAAAACAGGTAATCCTATTTACCTGTCATGGTAGAGAACAGAAGATCTTGGAGGAGCTTGGCCAGTCGTATCACAGCATAGACCTTTCCTGCAAGTAAACACAAGCTATGCAGTGTGTCATAATCAGATTTATGTAAAGAGGTGACTTATGACGCCCAAACCAATTAGTATTAGAACTATAAAGTTCCAGTTAATTAAAACTATTGTTATTACTATAAATGAGTGGTAAACTTATGTACATTTCATAGGTTCTATCACTAATATTATTACTTATTATATTATCAGCTATTTTCTTTGAAAAGTTAAATACTGAACCTACAATAATGGGGGCTTGATTATGAGTGAAAAGAAAAAAAATAAACATAAGAAAGGAAGAAGTAAAATTGGACACAGAATTAAGATAAGCTTTCAGGTGATAACTTTACTTAGCTTACTTCTGATTCTAGGTGTTATTTTATATTTCTATCTTAGGTATGGCAAGACGATACTTCAGATGCAGGCAGAAGCAAAACAGGTAGTTGGTGCATCAACCGAGGAAACCTTTAAATCCTCACAGACTAGCCTAATCTATGATTCTGAAGGTAATCTGATATCCACACTAAAAGCGGAAAAGGATGTCTATTATATTGAATATAATGATATCCCGGCGGCTGCAATCGATGCAATGATAGTGACAGAGGACAGAAAGTTTTTTGAGCATGACGGTGTAGATTATTGGGCAAATGTTAGGGCTGCAATGACACTGATACAGCATAAGGGCCATATTACACAGGGCGCAAGTACGATTACACAGCAGCTGGCAAGAAATATATTTCTAACAATGGATGTGACCTATACCAGAAAAATTAAAGAGATTTTCTTTGCTCAGGAGTTGGAAAAGAAGTATAGCAAAAACAAGATCATGGAGTTTTATTTAAATGCAATAAACTTTTCTAACGGGCATTATGGAATTCAGGCTGCGTCACAGGCTTATTTTGGCAAAGGGGTGAATGACCTGAGCCTTTCTCAAATTGCTTTTCTATGTGCAATACCGAATAATCCGACTTTGTATGATCCGTTGACGAAAATGGAGAATACATTAAAGCGAAGAGATCGTATATTGAAGCAGATGTATGAGAATGGAAAGATCTCTGAATCAGATTACAATAATGCTATATCTGAAACAATCGAATTGGCAAAGGTAAAGACGTCTAAGTCAGATTATGTGTTATCCTTTACCCGTTATTGTGCGGTCAGAGCACTTATGAAACAGCAGGGCTTTGAATTTAAAAATGAATTTGACAGTGCAAAAGAACAAAAAGCCTACGAAGATGAATATGATGAGTTATATAATAGTATTCAAAAGGATTTATATATTCACGGATACCGTATCTATACCTCTATCGACATGGATAAGGTGAAGCTTTTACAGGAATCCGTTGATGATACATTAAAGATATTTAAGGAAAAGAATAAATCGGGAGTATATAAAATGCAGGGTGCTGCTGTCTGTATTGATAATGATACCGGTAGGGTTGCTGCAATCGTAGGTGGTCGTAAGCAGGATCTGGGAAACTATACCTTAAATCGTGCATATCAAAGCTTTCGCCAGCCCGGAAGTACGATTAAACCTCTGATAGTATATACTCCTTCCTTCGAGAGGGATTATACACCTTCAAGCTATGTGGAGGATAAATATTCAAAGGATGGCCCTAAGAATTCCAATAATAGGTACCTGGGTAAGATTCAGATAAAGACGGCTGTTGAAAAATCTATTAATACAGTAGCTTGGGGACTTTTTAAGGAGCTTACACCAAAGGTTGGTTTATCCTATCTGCAGAATATGAATTTTTCAAAGCTATCGGATAGAGATTATACACTTGCTGCAGCACTTGGGGGTTTGACAGAGGGAGCCAGCCCGCTGGAGATGGCATCGGGATATGCAACACTGGAGAATAACGGATATTACAGAGAGCCAACCTGTATTATTAAGATTATGGATTCTGAAGGTAAAGAAATTGTTGGTGAATCAAATGATTCAAAAGAAGTATATGAAACCAAAGCTACAAAGATCATGACGGAGACCTTAACCGGAGTCATTAAGCAGGGAACTGCCAAGGGTCTTGGACTAAGATATACGGTCAGTGCCGGAAAAACTGGTACGACAAATAGTACAAAGGATGGCTGGTTTGTCGGCTATACTCCATATTATACAACAAGTGTATGGGTTGGATATGATATCCCGAAGACAGTAAATAATTTGGCGGGTTCAACCTATCCGGGTAGAATATGGCACAACTTTATGGATGAGATTCATTCCTCATCCATGACTAAAAAGTTTGTATTTTATAAGTGGAGAAATACAGAGGAGGAAGCACAGCTTACGCTTACTCCAACCCCGACACCAACCCCGACACCTGTAATAGAGAATCCGGACGATGGAATACCTGCGGATGATGGTGGTTCTCAGATAGCAACCCCAACCCCAACACCGGAGGTTCAGGATGGTTCAGGCAATACGAATACAGATGATGGCTCCTCGAATAATACGGGTTCTAATAATGGAACTGAGAGCCGGGATTCTACGAATACCCCTAGTAAAACAAAGCTACCGGGCAATAATAAAAGCGGTACTGTAGGTAATGGGGCCGGTCAATAAAAAGAATTAGAAGGTCGTAGATATAGATGAGATGATTGGATTATTCAATCTTTCTAATCTGTATCTACGATCTGTTTTATTTAAGAATAAAGAATGTACTGCTTAATTCGAAATAAAAAACACATTTGCAGATGTATTGTCATGCAAATGTGTCTCTATTCAATATTCTTTATAGGATAGGTTCTTCCATATCTACTCAGCCTTCTTGGAAACTCCGCCTTGATTATATTCCTTCAAAATATTCTGAATACGCTCCACGGGATTTAATAAACCGCTGATACTGCTATCATGATTAAGGGTATCAATGATAAGAGCTATATATTTACTCATATCTACATTAATATACCACGGTTTTGTTAAAAGCTCAGGAGTCTGATATACAAGGTTTGTTGTGAGTACACGATAGATTAGACCGTTTTCATAAGCTTCATCAAATTTTTCAAAGCCATTTGTAAATAAACCAAAGGTTGATGCCACAAAGATTCTGCCGGCTTTTCTTCTCTTTAATTCAGTTGCGACATCAAGCATACTTTCACCGGAGGATATCATATCATCTACAATTAGAACATCTTTGCCGTTAATGTCTGTTCCTAGGAATTCATGAGCTACAATCGGATTACGTCCATTTATAATTTTGGTGTAATCACGTCTCTTATAGAACATACCCATATCAAGACCAAGTACGTTAGCAAAATATACAGCTCTAGACATACCGCCTTCGTCGGGGCTAATTACCATCATATGTTCTGCATCAAAATGAATGTCTTCAACATTATGCAGCATAGCTTTAATGAACTGATAGTTCGGAGCTACTGTCTCTAGACTATTAAGAGGAATGGCATTCTGTACTCTGGGATCATGTGCATCGAAGGTAAGAATACTATCCACACCCATTTGAGTTAGTTCCTGTAATGCCAATGCACAGTCAAGCGATTCTCTAGAGCTACGTCTATGCTGTCTTCCTTCGTATAAAAATGGCATAATTACTGTAATACGTCTGGCTTTTCCACCAACTGCTGCTATTATTCTCTTCAGGTCTTGATAATGATCATCCGGGGACATATGGTTAACATTTCCGCATACCTTGTAGGTTAAGCTGTGATTAGTAATATCAACCAGCAGATATAGATCGTGACCGCGGACAGATTCTTTAATCTGACCCTTCGCTTCACCGGTTCCAAATCTGGGACAACAAGCCTTCATTAGATAAGAATCACGCTGGTAACCGTAAAATGCAATTGTTCCCTTATGCTCACTTTCTCTGGAATTACGCCACTCCGTAAGATAGTCATTCACATGCTGTCCTAGAGTTTTGCTGCTTTCCAGAGCAATGATACCAAGCGGCCCTACAGGAATAGTTTCTACGATTTTCTCGTTCTTCGACATTAGATTTCCCTCCATGAAATAATAGAATTGGTTACAAAGCCATTAAAGTTATATCACTAACTATTTGGTTATGTCAATACGCTTTTCGTCATTTTTTGTATCATTATACGGAATCACTTCCATTGACCGCGATATGTAGACGTATGTCTTCCCCAACAATACGCTGAACCCAGTAATTGGATATAATTCGCGAATAAACTCTTTCACTGTAATTTAAATTAATATCGGAAAGGGACAGATTGGTTGATATTACGGTAGACTTCTTTCTTAATAAGCGCTCATTTATAATCAGGTATAATTGGGAGTTGGTAAACGAATTATAAAACTCTGTGCCCAGATCATCGATAATTAATAAATTACAATCTAAAATATAATCAAATTGATTGGAAGCGTTATAGGAATTATTTTCATCCTTCCCAAACTTATATTTCTCTAGAATATCAAAGAGGCGAAAAGCAGTAAGATATATTACGGTAAAGCCCTTATCCAGAAGGTCTTTAGCAATGCAGTTGGCCAGAAAGGTTTTCCCAACACCCGTATTACCAAGCAGCAGAAGGTTGTCATGTTTTTGATCGAAATGTTTTATAAAACTTTTACAGTTAGCAACCACCTTTTGCATGTTGGATAGAGGCGATAAACCGGTCGCTTCATCGATATAATTATCGGAATAGTAATCAAAAGAAAATTTACTGAAGTTCTCATGTGCAAGTATGGATTTAATATTTGAATCAGAATACATCAAATCTCCAATAGCCTGCTTCAGACAGTTACATTTCTCGTTACCGAGATAACCAGTATCCTTGCACTTATTGCACTGATATTGCATCTCCAGATAGTTAGCAGGTAGATTATTTGCTAGAAGAAGCTCTATCTGACGCGCTTTCAGCAAAATGGACTTATCCTTCAGGCTTTTCAAGCCGCTGTCATCTCCTCGCAGTGCCATACGACCGCTCTGGGCTGAAAGGGATACCATTTCATCCTCAAGAGCCTTTAATTCAGGTATAAGCTGATAAGCTTTTTTTAAACGGTTGTCCAGTTCGTGCTTGTTTTTTAACCTGAGGCTGTCATATTCCCGTAATATCTGATTGTATTGATCATTTTTTATTGCCATGTCAGAAAATCTCCTTTTCACAACGATACACTGCATGTATGTTTCGGGCTTTCTGTGATTTTTGCTTCGCTTCACTCACAAAAAACACTTCGCATCATCATAGGCTTAACTATAATTTAGTTTCGGGTATTTTGGTTAATCAGCTTGCGTTCAAGTTCAGCATAATCCTGATCCGTATAGGTTCTTTGAGGAAATTGGTTAAACCGGTTGGAAGTCTGTGTCTGCTTTTGTACAGTATTTGATTTCTTTGCGACACTTACTTTATTACCCTTATTGAATTCCTCGTCTAATTTGGTAATATCAGTATGGCTTTTAACATCTTTTTTAAACCAGGTTTCAAGAATTTTGTCGGTATATTTAAAATCCGGCTTCTGAGTCCTTAATATGGTACGATTGCAGGCCTCAGCAATAATTTCATCGGAGAAACTGTATACTTCAACCCATTTGGTTATGTATTGACGTTCAATCTGACCCGGTGCACGATTTAACCCGAAAGCCTTATTAACCGTATTAAAATGCTCGTTATAGGTAGTGGTGGCAGCTTTCGCTTTCTCCTCTGAATCAATACCTTCTTTCGCCCAGGTGAGGGCTACGGCTTCAACATAGGAAGCATTTTTCTTGCCCTTAGATACACAGTATTCATAGAGATACATGATAAGCTCTGCAGAAAAATGAAGCTCATCATATAAATAAAGTATCAGTTGAAGATCCATAGATTTTAATGGACGATCTAAATATATTTCCACAATATGCAGAGCCCAGTTGATGCTATCATCTTTCGTTAGCTCCTCAATCCGATCGGCAGAATAATTCTGGCGGGCAGTTGGCTTTGTATCCGCATGAATACTTGCGGCAATTTCTTCTTGTACAGAAGCTGTATTTGAATCCACGATAGCTTCAACTTGTTTTTGATTTAAATCGACAAGCTGTATCGCTGTAATTTCCTTTTCAGAATTTCTTGATAAAATAAGAATATTCTGCTTTTCCCAGTAATTTAATGCCCGAACGATATCTTTTTCCGTATCTTCCAGACGATCAGCAATGGAGGAAATGGTTACTTCCGGATAGTTTCCTAAGAAGCATCGAAGCAGATATAGATATACTTTTACATACGCTCCGTTGGCTGACGGCATAAACTGATCAATAAAAGTATTCGGGACGATAGTAACATTCGAAATCCCCTCTGCTTGTAATAATATTTTACTCATAAAAAATCCCTCCACATTGTTCCACATCATAAATTGAAACACTTTCCGAAAAACCTGAAAGAAATTCAAAATGGAGATTCCAAATGAATTTCTTACAAAATTCATTTCGGATTTCATTTTGGAGTTCTTTCCAAGAATTTTGGTTCTTTTCAAAATTCTTTTTGATGCAAGCAACATTATAGCACAGTTAATTCCTTCTGAAAATAGCCTATTTTATGGGGTTTCAGCGGTTTATCCCACTGTGGATATTGTGGATATTGTGGATAAAATATACGTCAAAACATGTAAAATAATGTAAAAAACGATAGAACTGTAGTAAATTCAACAAAGATTTGGTTGAAAAGTCTATCTTTGTAGAAAAAATTCGGTGCAAAAAAATATCCACAGTTATTATCAGAGAAATTGTTGATAATACTGTGGATAATGTGGATAACTACAGCCCTAGAAGTTTTTCTCCCACGGAGACTATGTCTCCGGCGCCCATAGTTATCAACAGGTCTCCGTTAATACAATTTTGTAATAAAAAATTTTCGATTTCATCGAAGGAATGGAAATAGTACACTTCCTTCTCCATTGTAACTAATATGTCCATTAAATCCTTAGAGGATATATCACCGGGGTCCTTCTCCCTAGAAGCATAAATGTCAGCAAGCACTACTTTATCAGCAAGGGAAAGGGCCTGTGCAAATTCAGTCAGATGCTGTCTTGTTCTGGAATAGGTATGCGGCTGGAAGACACACCACAGATTTTTATGAGGATAATTCTGTGCTGCAGTAAGTGTCGCTGTTACTTCAGTTGGATGGTGTGCATAATCATCAATAATGGTGACACCACCAATCTGACCTTTATATTCAAAACGGCGTTTTGAATTAGAAAACGAGCGTAGTGCTTTTTTAATTGTTTCGACAGGAATTCCAACTTCGAGAGCAATACCGATTGCAGGAAGGGAATTTGACAAATTATGAAGACCAATGATATTTAAGTCGATACGATCAACATAATTACCTTTATAATATAAATCATAGCTACCAATACTGCGTTCATCAAAGGTTATATTGTCTGCGGCGATATCATATGTATGATTCGTCTTACGATATTTTGGATCAATGATACCATAGGTAATAACCGCACATTCCAGATCCATGGTAATCTCCTGATATCGGTCTATCTCGCCATTAATAAATAGCTGGCCATCTTTTGGAAGAAGCTTGGCAAATTGATGAAATGAATTGCGGATATCATCGAGATCTTTAAAGAAATCAAGATGATCTTCATCGATATTAAGGATAATAGCGCGTTTTGGATTGAAATGTAAAAAAGTATTGGTATATTCGCAGGCTTCTGTTATAAAATGCTCTGATTTACCCATTCTGATATTACCGCCAATTGCATCAAGAATTCCTCCCACGGAAATGGTTGGATCTAAAGCATTTTCCATAAAAATTAAGGAAAGCAGGGATGTCGTAGTAGTCTTCCCATGAGTTCCAGATACAGCAATTGCATCATCAAAATTAAGCATTACCTGACCAATCATTTCAGCACGGTTGAGCATCGGTATCTTTCTTTGTTTCACTTCAATAAATTCTTCATTATCCGGTAATATGGCAGCAGTATATACGACGACATCAATATCTGAAGTTATGTTAGAGGCTCTCTGACCTAAGAAGAATTTGATCCCGAGACTTTCCAGATGATCTGTTATTTTACTTTGATGTGCATCAGATCCACTTACTTTAAAACCAAGGGTATGCAGGTATTCTGCAAATCCACTCATGCTAATTCCACCGATTCCAATAAAATGAATCCGGCAGGGCTTGTCAAAATCTATTTTATACATAATAATCTCCATTCTGTCGTAAATCGACATCTCAAATCTTAGGGATAACGCAGGCACAAACATCTAAGTGTGAATTATGTTTTTTATAATTCATACTACTTTTTAGCCATAATTTTAATAACACCTGCTATTATAACCCATTTCTTTCAAATTTCAATACAAAAATCATACCATGGTTATTATAAGAAAGATTTTACAAAGTAATTTGTAGTAATTATATTCAAAGTTGGGTTTGTGAATGCTAGTTTTAATAGAAATAGTATGAGTAAAAAGTATTTAATCTATCTAATTTATCAAAAAATCATGTAAATAAACAAAAAAGTCAAAGGATTTAAAGTTTTTTTAGTAAAAATAATTCACATTTTGAAATATATGTGTTATAATGGCTATAAATACCAATGTTTGTAATTGCTGTATATGATGTAAGGTGTTTCTTATGAATTAGTGGCGGGAAAAGTGAATACTAGCTTTTTCTTAATAACTAACGATAAATATGACAGAAGGGGGAACATGCCATGCAAATTACCGATGTACGCGTACGCAAAGTTAGTAAAGAGGGCAAGATGAAGGCAGTAGTTTCAATTACGCTTGATAATGAATTTGTAGTTCATGATATCAAAGTAATTGAAGGCGATAAAGGTTTATTCATTGCTATGCCTAGCCGAAAAGCCGGTGATGGAGAGTACAGGGATATTGCTCATCCGATTAATTCGGACACAAGAGACAAGATTCAGAAGATTATCCTTGAGAAATATGAAATCGCGGCTTTGGATACTGAAGAAGCAGAAGTGGTATAATGTGGGATTGCACAAAAAAGGCAGCTGAGGGGCTGCCTTTTTTGTGTTAGAGCCAAAGTACCGACGAATGCAAATACTCCTTTTCGAAAACATAAATCGAAATCATCCAACCGAATTTCTGGCTAGGCTAAACTGTAAGTACGCCCAGCATCCTGACAATCTTATTTTTAGCAGTTGCCACGAACTATCTTAAGGATTATAATAAGAAAGAGATATGTTTCATGTTCTCTCATATTAAAAGTTTTCAGAAAGGCATCGAAAGCTACTTAATATTATTCACTTAATTTGTAAGACTAATATCGTACGAACTACATAATTTATATAAAATATAAAGAAAAGGTGGTTACGGAGATGAAAGAAACATTAAGGAATAATTGTGATTTATTTGCAGAGAATTATTATGAAATGAAGAAGAACTTTAAGTGGAGTAATTCAATTAGTATGAGGCTGGGCGCTTTGCTTTACGTTCTAGAAAATCAAACTTTGGATGTCCGTGAAATTAACCGGAGCCGTAAAATTATTAATGATAATACAGGCGCTTTATCACAGTTTAAGGATATTACCAATTTTATGGTATCTGTTTTTCTCTCATTTCAGAAAGAACCGGAAGCTAGCTTTAAACGAATTCTGAATACTTATGATGCAATGAAGAAGGAAGGATTTCATTCTTCTCCATATCTTATTCTTGCAGCCATGTCTGTAGTATTTCAGGCTGAGCAGGAACAATATCAGCAAATTATTACTTCTGCAAGAGGTTATTATAACGCGATGAAAGCAGAGCATAGATTTATTACAACTTCTGATGATTATTGCTATTCGGCACTTCTTGCGATCAATGGGAAGCCGGTATCTGAGGATATTCTTGAAATGGAGAACTGTTATCAGAGGCTTAAGGAGAACTTTACCCACTCCAATGCAATCCAGTCTTTATCCCATATATTAACCTTGAATAGCGAGCCTACGGATATAAAATGCAAACGGGTAGAGGATTTGTATCATGCTCTAAGAAGACGTAAATGCAAATTTGGCCTAGGTATTGAGCTGTCATTTCTCGGAGTCGTTCTTTTACTGGATGAGGAATCTGAGAAGCTGGCAGATGAAATAGCGGAGATAAATGAATATCTGGGTAGTAAGAAAGGCTTTGGTACTTGGTCCTTGATTGATAAGGAACGAATTATGTATTCCATAGCCATTGCCTGCAGTCAATACCTTGATGATGCTAAGAAAAATACTCTAGAATTGATTTTAGCAAATAATATCACAGGAATTATCCGTTCGAAACAGGTAACTACAGTTACAGCCGCCACCTGATATACCTGATTTTTATTAGGTAGGTCAGAAATTGCTTCTTAATATAATAATGCAACTTTTGGGGGACGATATCTTTGTTTGGTAATGAGAAAATGAATAAGCCAGTACATGGTGCGATCCGGTTAGAATGAAGTCAGATAAAAATAATAAAGAGATAAATAATAAAGATACAAATAGGAAAGGTTAGCTAGTAGTTATGTACATTATAATAGGGTTAGGAAACCCCACAAGTCAATACCAGGCAACAAGACATAACGTCGGATGGGATGCGATCACAAGACTGTCCGACGATTTTCAAATTCCTCTGGATTTTAAGAAACACAAGGCAATCTGTGGCAAAGGTTATATTGAGGGAGAAAAGGTAGTACTGGCTCAGCCGGTCACTTATATGAATTTAAGCGGTGAAAGTGTACGTGAACTTGTAGATTTTTATAAGGTGCCTCCGCAGAACATCATCGTAATTTATGATGATATCAGTCTGGAGGTTGGTCAGCTGCGTATTCGAAAGAAAGGCAGTGCGGGCGGACATAACGGGATTAAAAGTATAATCAGTCATCTCGGGACGGATGAATTTCCAAGAATAAAGGTGGGAGTCGGCGATAAGCCGAAGGACTGGGATCTGGCAGATTATGTACTTTCAAGATTTCAACAGGAGGAACAGCCCGTCATCAGAGAAGCACTTAAGGATTCCTCAGAGGCCTGTAAAATGATAATTACTTCAGGTGTTGAAGCAGCTATGAATATTTATAATCGGAAAAAATAAGATAGATAACAGGTCTATTGGAGTATTGTTAATAGGAGGGAATACCATTGAAAACCTTTACAGCACCTCTGAAGGAGTTAAAGGAATTTAATGATATCAGGGAAAACATTACATTAAAGACCCTGCCGGTACAAGTTACCGGCTGTATTGATTCCCAGAAATGTCATCTAATTCACGGCTTGGGAGAGGGCTTTAAATATAAAGTGATCGTTACCTATAATGATCTGAAGGCAAAAGAAATCTATGAGGATTATAGACTCTATGACAGAGAGGTGTACATCTATCCGGCAAAGGATATTATTTTCTATAGTGCTGATATCCATGGAAATGCAATTGTCAGAGAACGTCTTCGGATTTTAAGCAGAATTATTGAGAAAAAAGATACGACCATAATCGTTACACTGGATGGCGGAATGGATCGGCTCCTTCCGCTTTCCTCCGTAAAGGAACGTATTATTACTATAAACCAGACCTCTGTAATTAAGCTTCAGGAGTTTAGTGAGGCGCTGGTTCGTCTTGGTTATGAAAGACAGGCGCAGGTTGAAAATCCCGGTGATTTTGCAGTCCGGGGTGGTATTATAGATATTTTTCCATTGACGGAGGAGGCCCCATATCGAATCGAGCTTTGGGGGGATGAGATAGATTCCATCCGTACCTTTGATGTCAGCAGTCAGCGTTCGATTGAACAGGTGGAACAGCTTGTCATCTATCCGGCAGCAGAAATCATACCGGATGAGGGCAGATTAAGAGCCGGAATAAAGAAAATTGAAGAGGAAGAGAAACAATATTATAAGAAGTTAAGGGATCAATTTAAGACGGAGGAAGCCGCAAGAATTCACCAGCTTGTTGCAGAATTCAAAGAAAACCTTGAGGCTTATCAGGGTTCCATGGCTTTGGAAAGCTATATCAGCTACTTCTATGATACGACGGTTAGCTTTTTTAACTATTTTGATAATGAAGATACGATATTTTTCCTTGATGAACCGGGAAGGATTGCAGAGAAAGGCGAAGCTGTCGAGACCGAGTTCCGTGAAGGTATGATAGGACGTATTGAGAAAGGATACATTCTTCCGGGGCAAATGGATGTTATCTTTGGATATAAGGATGCCATGGGTATTTTGGCAACCAAGAATACCATCCTAATTAGTACCATGGAGGTTAAGAATAACTTCTATACCGCAAAAAGAAAATATGATTTCACGGTTCAGACCGCGTCATCTTACCATAAAAATTTTGACGTATTAGTAAAGGACCTGGAACGGTGGAAGAAGAATAAATACCGTGTCATCCTGCTGTCAGGTTCAAGAACCAGGGCGATGCGGTTAAGTGAGGATCTGGAAGGACTTGGTCTATCCGCTTTTTACAGTGAAGATATGGATCGTATCCTGCAAAGTGGTGAGATTATGGTATCCTACGGTAATTTAAGAAGAGGATTTGAGTATCCACTGATTAAATTCGTAGTAATCTCTGAGAGTGATATTTTTGGTACCGAGAAAAAGAAGAAGCGCAAGAAATCCACCTATGAGGGAAATAAGATTCAGAGCTTTACGGAGCTGACTCCTGGAGATTATGTGGTACATGAAAATCATGGACTTGGTATCTATAAAGGAATAGAAAAAATTGAAGTAGATAAGATAACAAAGGATTATATCAAAATTGAATACGGCGGCGGAGGCGTGTTGTATATTCTTGCAACAGGCCTTGATGTGATACAAAAATATTCTGGCTCGGAGGGCAGAAAGCCGAAGCTGAATAAGCTTAACTCAATTGAATGGAAGAACACCAAGGCAAAGGTAAGGGGAGCCGTAAAGGAGATTGCAGCAGATCTGGTGAAACTTTATGCCAGCAGACAGGAGAAGGTGGGGTTCCAATTTGGATCCGATACCGTATGGCAGAAGGAATTTGAGGAAGCATTTCCGTACGAGGAGACAGAGGATCAGTTAACTGCAATTGAAGCTACCAAAAGAGATATGGAGAGTAAGCGTATCATGGATCGCTTAATCTGTGGTGACGTAGGCTATGGTAAGACTGAGATTGCAATCCGGGCAGCTTTCAAGGCAGTATCGGATGGAAAACAGGTGGTAGTTCTCGTACCTACAACTATTCTAGCCCAGCAGCATTATAATACACTCGTTCAGCGTATGATGGATTTCCCGGTAAGTGTCGATGTGCTTTCCCGTTTTCGAACTGCAGCAGAACAGAAGAAGACATTGGAACGGCTTAAGAAGGGAAGCCTTGATATTGTTGTCGGCACCCACCGTGTTCTTTCGGCTGATGTCAAATTTAAGAATCTGGGACTTTTGATTGTCGATGAGGAACAACGCTTCGGAGTAACCCATAAGGAGAAAATCAAGCAGTTTAAGAAGGATGTGGATGTTCTAACGCTTACGGCAACTCCGATACCGAGAACACTCCATATGAGCCTGGTTGGAATTCGTGATATGAGCGTATTGGATGAACCGCCAGTGGATCGTCTGCCAATCCAGACCTATGTATTGGAGCATAATGATGAGATTATCAGGGAAGCAATCAGCAGGGAGCTGGCAAGGGGCGGACAGGTTTACTATGTCTATAATAGAGTGAATGGTATTGATGAAGTTGCCAATTCTGTGGCAAGGCTGGTACCAGAGGCAAATGTCGCATTTGCCCATGGACAGATGAATGAGCATACACTAGAGAAGATCATGTTTGAATTTATCTCAGGAGAAATTGATGTCCTAGTATCTACTACAATTATTGAGACAGGACTGGATATCTCCAATGTTAATACAATGATTATTGATGATGCCGACCGGCTGGGGCTATCACAGCTTTATCAGCTGCGGGGACGTGTTGGACGTTCTAATCGTACCGCATATGCATTTTTGATGTACCGCAGAGATAAGATGCTGAAGGAAATTGCAGAAAAGAGACTGCATGCAATCAAGGAGTTTACAGAACTTGGATCAGGCTTTAAAATAGCTATGAGGGACCTAGAAATCCGTGGGGCAGGAAACCTTTTGGGAGCAGAGCAGAGCGGTCATATGGAAGCAGTCGGTTATGATTTATATTGTAAGATGCTGAATGAAGCGGTAAAATCCATGAAAGGTGAGGGCTCAATGGAAGAAACCTTTGAAACTACCGTGGACATGGATATGGATGCATACATTCCATCAACCTATATTAAGAATGAGATTCAGAAGCTGGATATCTATAAACGAATCGCGGATATTGAAAATGAAGAAGAAATGATGGATATGCAGGAAGAGCTGATGGATCGCTTCGGAGATATGCCAGGAGCAGTAAACAATCTGCTGAATATAGCGCTGCTGAAAGCCACCTGTCATAAGGTCTATATAACAGGTCTTATTCATAAAGAAAATCAAGTAAAATTAATAATGTACCCGAAGGCGAAGTTGGCTGTGGAAAAAATCCCAGAACTGCTGACAAAATATAATAACAGCGTGAAGCTGATTCCTCAGGCAAATCCCTATTTTGAGTACAGGCTTCCTAACAGCCCGAAAGGAAAGGCAGATACACTGTCCATATTTGATAAACTGATGAATCTGTTAAAGGATTTTAAAATGCTAATACAGGAATAAAGTAAGGGCAAAAGGATAAGCTTGTTTCAACCATTGGAAGGAAGCTATGATAAATCGGAAGGGGAACAGGAGATGAAGAAACAAAGAAGAATAATATTTACTTTAATAACATTAAGCATGATTTTATTGCTGTCTGCCTGCAGATCGGAGGCAGACCGGAATGAATTATCTCATTATATAGGAAAATCGGTGTCAACCTTTGAAAAGAGGTCACAGACAAAGCTGGAGCAGCAGAGTAATGGAGCATATGCAATGAAGGACGTAGTTCAGGTACTTGTTCTTGATAATAAGGTAACCTCTGTTACTTTAATGAAGAATGCAGGGAAATATACTTTATTTGGGATGTCAATCGGAATGAAAAAGGATGATGCAGAGGCTCTGAACAAGGATAAGTTCGGGAAGTATGTCTCTAAAATTGAGGATCCAATTAAGAATGAGGTAACCTATTCTTATTTAAAAGATGAGAAGCAATTATATATTTCTTATGATAATGATAAAAATATGGTAACAGAGCTTTCTTATTATAAACTTAGTAAAGAGGAGCAGAAAGCAGCGGCGAAAGAACCTGAACATTCAGGAGAAATGATGCTTATGGTAGGGGATACCAAGGTTTATTATAATGAAGCCATGGTATATCTAAAATCTGCACAGGATAAGTATGAATCCGATTATGGAAATGGAATTTGGGATGCAGATATTATTGGTAATGGTGAAACCTTTGGTAAGATGATTAAGGATGAAGTAATAAAGCAGATAACCGAACTGAAAATTATTCGCGCTGAAGCTGAGAAGAAGGATATAACGCTGTCAGAGGAGGAGCAGGCAGAGGCAAATTCTTATGCTTTGGAGCATTTTAACGGTATTACAAAAGAGGATAAAGAGCATTATCTGATTACTCAGAAGCTGTTGGAACAGGTATATTCCGACAATCTTCTTGCAGATAAGGTCTTTGAAAACCAGACAATTAACGTAGATAACAATGTATCGGATGAGCAGGCAAAACAGATCACAGTTCAGGATATTTTTATCCAGAATTATAATTTAGACTCGGAAGGAAAAAAAGTGCCATTATCCAGTGATGATAAAAAAGAGGCGTATAAAAAAGCAAAAACTCTATTCAAAAAGGCAAAGGATACGAAAGACTTTAAAGCACTGGCTGAGGCGAATACAGAAGCCGGGAAATCCGAGTATACCTTTGGAAAGGGAGATAATCCTGAGGAATTTGGCGATGCTTTTGAAAAAGCGGCCTTCTCTTTAAAGACGGGGCAGGTAAGTGAAATTATCACAACCGATACCGGTTGGCACATTATCTACTGTGTCTCTGATTTTAATATGGATGCCACAACCCAGGTGAAGGAAAATATCATTGATCAACGCCGCAATGATTTATTCACAAAGATTTATCAGCAATGGACCAAAGATTATAATGTAGTAGTCAATAATGAGGCATGGAATGCTATTTCCTTAGGGAAGTAAGTGTAGAGAGAAGCCCTTTTATGATATGGAGATAGATGGCCTTCAAACAGTAAATCAACAGGATGGGGACAGATATCCCATAAAGAATTCCTCCAAGGATATCGGTAGGATAATGGACGAATAAATACAGCCTTGAAAAAGCAATCAAAGAAGCCAGGATATAACCAGCAATTCCAAGTTGCTTATCAAAATAATAGAGTACCGTTGCACAGGCAAAGCCTGACATGGTATGACCCGAGGGAAAGGATGGGGAATGCAGAGCAGGGATAAGCAAAGGTACCTGTGGGAATTTATTACAGGGACGAACTCTGCCGACGAATGGTTTTAGCACATCCGAACAAAGGTAATTGGCTACTTCAAGGACACAAAGAAGGGTAATTCCGCATTTTCGATAACGTTTTATCAATAGTAATACAATTCCAACAACAATCCAGATATGCCCTGCATTGCCGAGGGAGGTGATAAATACCATAACTCGATCGAGAACAGGGCATTTTATATGCTCTTGAATAAAGAAAAGAATATTTTCATCAAGCTTTTGAAGAATGTCCGGCATAGGTAAAGACTTTCTTTGTTTTTTAACAATATATTTAACTGGTGAAAATATATGCAGAAAAGAGCCGACTTATCTGACAAAATTTTTATGTAGATAATTAAGGTTGGATTTGGGAGATAATCAGTAATAGGAAGTACAAAATAAGTGGATTATGGAATACTGATTTAAATGATAACTTTAGTTTTAAGAAAGCGAGGAGCAATTCGATGTGCGGAAGGTATAATTTCACAGTAGAGCAAAGCGATGAGATACTGGAGATACTGGAAAAATTAAATGCAAAGTTTCAGGGGAAGCAAGCAAGACAGGGGGAGATATTTCCGACTAATCTGGCTCCGATAATGATTGAAGAGGAGAAGCAGATTTCTCCGGTTCTTAGTGTATGGGGGTTCCCGAAGTTTGACCAGAAGGGTGTCATAATTAATGCAAGGGCTGAGACGGCTTTCGAGAAGAGAACCTTCCGCGATAGTCTAATGAACCGCCGCTGTATTATTCCCTCTACCGGCTTCTATGAATGGGACAAGGATAAAAAGAAATTCCTGTTTCGACTGGAGGATACGAATGCCCTCTACATGGCTGGCTTATATACAAATTATAGAGATGAAATGCGTTATGTCATCCTGACCACGGATGCGAATGAATCCATGAAGGAGGTTCATAACCGCATGCCGTTAGTTATCCCGAAGAAGGAGATTGCTACCTGGATTATGGATGATAGTGCAACGAATGATTTATTAAAGAAAGTTCCACCACAGTTGGTAAGAGAGGCAATTTAGGTAACAGTTCAGCCTAGCCGGAAATTCAACCGGGTGATTTCGATCTATGTTTCCGAACGGAGACGCTCCCGCTTAGTTGCATTACGTAGCGGTACATAAGACTCTAAAATACAGAGCCTAAGTACCGACGATTGCAAATACTCCTTTTTGAAAACATAAATCGAAATCACCCGGTTGAATTTCCGGCTAGGCTGAACAGTTACTAATTTAGCTTTTATTTTTGCTTCCATATTTGACAAATGCTACAAAGTAGCTATAATAAATGGAAAAGTATTCATATAAGAAATCTATTTCATAATACTGAATTAGGAAAATGGGTAAAGGATGCATGCTATGAAGCTGATTATTACAGCCGGGGGAACCCGGGAAAGAATAGATTCCGTCAGATCAATCACTAACGAAGCGACCGGAAGGCTCGGCAGTCTGATTACGGAGGAGTTCGTAAGAAAACTGAAGGGGAAAGAGCATACGATATATTATCTCTGCGGTATGAGTGCCGTAGTTCCTAAGGCGGAGGATGCTGATGTTGAGATTATCCGTATTGAAGGGACAGATCAATTGCAAAGTAAGATCAAGGAGCTTCTGATAACTCAGAAGATTGATGCTGTCATCCATTCTATGGCGGTTAGCGACTATAAGGTTAACAGTGTTACGACATTGGAACGGGTTGTGCAGGCAATGTATCATAAATTTCATGATGGTCAGGTGATTGCCACTTACGAGGAATGGCAGCAGGCAGTGACTGATATCATAAAGGAACAGACGGTAGAGGCACAGCAGAAAATTAGTTCCGATCTTAAGCATCCTCTTCTGATGCTTGAGAAAACTCCGAAAGTGATAGGGATGATCAAGGAAACCAGTCCTAAGACCCTTCTGGTTGGGTTTAAACTGCTGAGTAACGTAAGCAAAGAGAAATTAATTGATACAGCGTATCAATTGCTGCAGAGAAATCGTTGTGATTTTGTATTAGCGAACGATACGGAAACAATTCAGGAAGGAAAGCATGTCGGATATCTGATTAATAAGACAGGAAGCTATCATACCTACACAGATAAAGAACAGATTGCAAAGGGCATTGCGGATCATGTTGTTAAAATAATTAATTGCGAGACTCGTAAACATTAGTAATACAATTGCAAAGACGGTATAGTTTTACAATTAACTAATTATATAAAATTAATGGAGGTACTGAATGAAAACAATAATTCTCGGTGTAACAGGAAGTATTGCGGCTTATAAGGCAGCATACCTAGCACATCAGTTTTTTAAAAAAGGCTATGAAGTAGAGGTAATTATGACTCAGAATGCAGTGAAATTCATTACACCGCTGACGTTTCGTTCTCTTACCCATAATAATGTTTATACGGAAATGTTTCAAGATAACTTTCCAAACGATATAAAGCATATTTCACTGGCTCAAAAGGCCGATCTGGTGCTCATCGCCCCTGCATCGGCAAATATCATCGGAAAGCTTGCAGGCGGAATTGCAGACGACATGCTATCTACTACCGTTATGGCGGTCAAGGATAAACCAGTTCTGATTGCGCCGGCGATGAATACGAATATGTGGGAGAACCCTATCGTACAGGAGAATATAGAGAAACTGAAAAAATACGGATATCAATTCATAGAGCCGAAGGAAAGTGTTCTGGCTTGCGGCACCGTTGGAAAGGGCGCGCTTGCATCAGAGGAGGACATTGTGAAAGCTGCACTTAAGATATTGGAGCAATAGTTTAAAGAGCTTCAAGTCTTTCACAATAAGCGGGAATGAGGAAAATCATGAAGTACATAGAGATTATGGATTTAGATGAATTCCATATTGGTAATGCACAGAATAAAGAAGCAGGAACAGGGTGTACCGTTATTATCTGTGAAGAAGGTGCGGTAGCAGGAGTCGATATTCGAGGGGGCTCCCCCGGAACGAGGGAGACGGACGCATTAAATCCCAGCAATCTTCGTCAGAGTATCCATGCAGTTATGCTGGCAGGTGGAAGTGCCTTTGGGCTGGATTCAGCAGGTGGTGCAATGCAGTTTCTTGAGGAGAAAGGTATCGGCCGGGATGTGGCAGTTACCAAAGTACCGATTGTCTGTGGAGCCATATTATTCGATCTAAAATGCGGAGACTATAAAATAAGACCGGACCAAAAGATGGGATATGAGGCATGCCGCAATGCCTATGAAGAGCGACCCCTAGAAGGAAATTACGGTGCTGGGACAGGAACTACGATCGGCAAAGCAAAAGAGATAGATTTTGCCATGAAGGGCGGACTTGGTATGGCCTGTCTTCAGACGGGAGATTTAAAGGTCGGAGCCGTAATGGCGGTCAATTGCGTGGGGGATATTTATGATTGTCAGGAAAACCGTCTGATTGCCGGAACCCTTAACGAAGATAAAAGAACCCTTGCAGACAGTGAGAAGATAATGCTGTCGGACTATGGGGATAAAACGGATTTGTTCAGCGGCAATACAATTATCGGAACGGTTATTACCAATGCAAAGATTACAAAAGCACAGGCTACCAAACTGGCAGCTGTCTCACATAATGGGATTGCTAGGGCGGTACGTCCGGCACATACCATATTTGATGGAGATACCATATTTACGATGGCTTCAGGAAAGGTTGATGCGAGTCTGGATGCTGTTGCCATTCTCTCGGTACGGGCAGTGGAGCAGGCAATTATCAATGCTGTGAAGAAGGCAGAAACAGCATATGGCTATAAGTCCTATCGAGATTTGTAAATGCCGGTGCTGACAGGAGGTAATCTCCTATTGACTTACCTGGGTATAGTATATAGAATTGAAGTATATCACTGAAACTCGGTTCTCAATAAAGGAGATGGCCTAAGATGAAAAGATTTACAGCAGGAATATTGGTGCTGTTATTCATGGTAATATCGGTTGGTTCACGGATTGATGCGGATGCGGCAACCGGTACAACGACATACACATCGGCAAGTAAAGTATATAGTGTAATAAAAAACAATCTTGTAGACCATAAAGCACAATTCACTATCAAAATGAACCAAAAGACCATGAATCAGATAGGGAGAAACACGGATTTGTATGAGGCGGTTGTTGCTCTGGACGATAAAAGTACCTCTAAGGATGCGGATTATCTGAAACTATCAATTAATCGTATACAGTGGCAATGGACGTATAACCCCTTAGGAACAACAGCTACGCTGAAATTAACGGTAGCATATAAAGCAACCCTTGCACAGGAGCAAAAGGTGGATGCCAAAATAAAAAGCGTTCTGAAAAGCCTGAAGCTTGAGAATAAATCCGATTATAAGAAAGTAAAAGCGATCCATGATTACATTATTAATCGGGTAAGCTATGATCAGACCTTTATGAAGTACTCAGCTTATAATGCATTAATTAATAAATCCTCCGTATGTGAGGGTTATGCAGCTGCCGCATACCGAATGTTTTTAGATTCTGGTATTGAAAGCAGAATTATTATCGGAGTTGCTGACGGTGGAGCACATGCTTGGAATATCGTTAAGGTGAACGGTAAATGGTATAACATTGACCTTACCTGGGATGATCCGATTATGAGTAATGGAAAGCAGGCACTGAGATATGATTATTTCCTGAAAAATGATGCAGATTTCGGCAATCATATCAGGGATATTAAGTATCGTACGCAGGAGTTTTACAAGAAATATCCGATCGCGGCAAAAAGCTATTAATAGAAGATAGGATATGTGTAGTTGCTAAGAGAAAATAAGGCATCATTCTAAATATGAAAACGATTTCATATAGATGTTGATTGCTGTTTCTATTAAGTAATTCGGATGTTTGGAATTGAGAAGTTTTTATTATAATGTAAAAATAATAATAGTGAAACGTAATGTGAAAATGGCCATGTTAACATGTTCTCCGGGAATATAGTTTCTTCCTGATTAGGAGTACATGCATGGCCGTTTTTAGTGTAGTCAGATTAATACTGGTTGTGAAAGAAAACTAAAATATAAAATATTATGATATAAGAAGTTAAAGTTTGTAAAATTGATAGAGCTAAGAGTTTGGTATATATAAACTTTTAGCTCTTTTTTAACTCAGTGTATTTCCAATCTATATAAGGTATAATCTGGTAATATAGTTTTAGTTATATTATAATATAAAACAAAGAATTAGTGAGGTGTAATATGAGCAAGATGGTAGTATTGGTAGGAAGTGTTAGAAGAGATGGAAATACAGAAATGTTAGCGAAGGCCTTTGTCGATGGAGCGAAGCATGATAATAATGTGGCAATAATTTCAGCCGCTGATTATAGGGTAAACTCATGCATCGGTTGTAATGCATGTATGAAAAGAGAAGGTAATACATGCTTTCAGAATGATGATATGCAAAAAATCTACAAGAAGTTGACAGAAGCGGACATCATAGTTATTGCATCTCCAGTATATTTCTATGGGATTAGCGCACAATTAAAGGCGATTATTGACCGTTTACATACGCCATTAAGAAACACTTTTAAAGTCAAAAAATTAGGACTACTATTAGTAGCAGCAGCAACACTTCCGACAGTATTTAATTCTATAGAATTGCAATATCAGCTCATTTTGGATTATTTTAATTTGCAAGATGTAGGAAGGATTTTTGTAAAAGGAGTAAAAGATAGAGGAGATATTAAGGGAAATCAAGCATTAATAGAAGCTTATAAATTAGGAAAACAAATAAAATAATAATATTAATTGGAGATTCCCAAATATTTATTAGTTCTTATTAAATATAAATTGCGGTACGATACAAATTATACTTATCAAAAGAGTATTAAAGGTGAGAGATATGACTTACAAGCAAATGAAAAACATGATAGACAATTACAACTGGGATGATGGTTTTAAATTACTAAAATTAATCATCTCAGACGCTAACTGTGATTTGGCAATGGCATTAGAAATCTTTTATCTTGCAGATGGATACGGATACTTACAGACATTTACCCATAACATAGGAGGTCAGAAAGAATGGTTTAGCTTTATGGGTGCACTTTGTTACGATATTGAAAATGGGAGATATGTTAAATCAGTACATCATTATACAATTCCATTATCAAAAGTACAGCGGTATCAATTACGGAAAAGAAATATACCAGAAGTATACTTAACAGATGTATAACCTCAACTTGCTAAAATGGTTTATTTTTGACTTTGAGTATAACCGAACGCTAAACTAGCTTCCCATTTTATCAGAAAAAGGAATTTGGAATTTTTGGATAAGTTATTATGGTAATAATAAAATAAGTGCGTATATCAAAATCTTAAAAGGAGAAAGATTATGAAAGAAAAGTTTTGTATCAAAAAGTTAATAAAATTCTCTGCGGTGACATTGGCACTGGTTTTAGGCATTTCATTCAATTTAATTTCGCCAACGGCTGCATTAGCTGTTTCCACAGCAAACCCAACCTATTGGATAAGTTGGGATATGCCCGATACTGGTACAAATGCGAAAGACGTTATTTTTCCCGCAAATGGATTTGCTGGATCTGGAATATGCACTCCGCAAATTGAATTTGCAAACCAAACAAAAGTATTACCAAAACAGGATTATAAGTTTTTAATGATTAATGGTCAGCTTATCCCAGGAGCCGGTGTTATTACGAAAGATTCGGTATATTACGTGCCAGTGAAAGTTTTAATAAATAATAGCACTGCTTTAAAATGGGACGGCGAGAATAAAATCCTCACTCAGGTTGCGGACAAAAAGGTAATATGCTCAGCAGCTGTTATAATAAACAACGAATACTATGTTCCGCTTGGATTTCTGAGTTTTTACAATTTTTTCATAGGTACATATAATGCAGCTCCATTCAATACATTTCCGGTCATCACCATAGACACTGATACGTCGGAAATGGCTTCCGGTAAAGATTTAAAAAGCATAAAACAAAAATTAATCAGCACTCTAGACCAAGCAAAAAAGAAATATCCTAAAGAAATTAGTAGTGATTGTTACAATGAAACAAAAAAAGAATTACAAAAACTCACGTATACCGGTAATCTTTCAAGGTATTGGGTACTACAAGACGCTGATTTAGGCTGGGGCTATCTCGTAGACAGTAAAACCAAAAACATCTTTTTGTTCAGAGGTTATGGTTATGGGTTCGGTATAGAAGCCCTTAGTGTGGAAGCATTTTATTTAATGAATTTTACCGCATAACGAGTACTTGGGAAAAGACTGTTTATCTTAATGTAAAACCGTGAAATTTAATGTCACACAACAATTCTTGATTTGAATAGTTAAAGTTTGCAAAAAAGATAGAGCTAAAAGTTTGAGATATATAAACTTTTAGCTCTATTTTTTACGTTACTTACGTGGAGTTTTATAAAATTAGTAAGGAATAATATGGATATATGATTTTGTTTGTATTATAATGTAAACCAAAGAAATAACGAAAATTGGAGTGCTAATTATAGCAATAATGCGAAGTTTAGGAGGATTTTCGTAATGGTTTTTTATATCAAAGAGAAAGCATGATGGAAAGATGATAATGATTAATCGTCCAGCATTCAGCTCGTTCTTTAATAGTAGTAGTATAATGTTAAGTAAAAAACATTAATTGCATTTCGCAAAATAGTAGAAAAAAGAAATTAAGAACAATTAGCTGCTCTATTGTCGGTGGGGCGGCTGTTTTGTGCGCTCCGCATGGCGTAATTTGACTTGTAAAAATACTTAATCTGCCCTGCTTCTTAATTATTTTATTAATTTCTTCTTCAAAGGACATCTTTTGCATCACTTTGTGCTTTGACAAATGTCTTCATAATTTTACAAAATTGTTACAATATTTTTTAAATTCGATCATATTTGTTAATTTTATATTATATGGGTTATTTTGGTAGATAATAGGGTGAGTCCGTGATACAATGAGCGATGTGAAGTATCTTTATTCACAGAAAATGGCATAGAATATTTGGGTACTCCTATTGATTTTGAAACAAACAATAATAAGACAAAGGGATCGAAAGCCTTGAGATATTACTAAGAGATTCCGATTACATTTACATTCTGATAACAGAAAATAAAATATTATTAGGAGAAAGTGTATGAAAAAGATTGTATTATTGACACTCATTTTGATTGTTTGTTTGAGTGGTTGTAAAATAAAAACAAATAATTCTGACCAAACTCTAATCCAGAGAGGCGATGAGCAGCCGGTGTCGTCTCCCTCACCTACAATTAGCCCTTTACCTACGCATACACCCAAATTAGATTCACCGTATTTAGCTTATTATCAAAAATATAATGAATTAGTTGAAAAATACGGAAAAGCAAACATTATTGAAATGAACGCAGGCGATTTGAAAGAAGACGTTGGTAATGAGTTCAGCTATCTTAGCGGTGTATGTGTTGTTGACTTGATGGACTTTAATGGAGATGGTGTTAAAGATTTGTTTGTGATTTATTCTAATGGAAATATAACTGGCCATAATGAAGCAGGGTGTTCAATACCACAAGCGAGTTCTTATGAAATAGAAATTTGGACATATACAGATGGCGCAATGAAACAGCTTTTGCACGAGTCTAAAGTTAGTTGTTTTTCTTCTTTTCGTAATGAATTTTGGGATGAGGATAATTGTTTTGCTACAGTTTATGAGAATGCTGCTGGACGACCAGTTATCCAGATATATAGTGAATGTTTTGACTTCAATAAATACAATGGAAGTATCTCATATACAAACCTTTACTACTCCGGAGATACTCTTGTTAGAGATAAACTTTCCTATGACGGGAAGCAATTTGTGATGAATGGCACAGCAACTACAGAAGCCGTGTGGAAGAAAAATATTAGCGAGTATAATAAATTTTTGCTCAACATATATTTGTCAGATTCAAGTTGGTCAAGCACAAGTTTGTTCGAAAGTTACGGTATAGATTATGATAATACTCTTAGCCAAACGGAGCATGTTATCGACTCACTTTTAAACCAAAAACCTTTAGAAATTGCGATAGCTGAAAAAAGTTATAATTCTCTTTATCTGCAAGTATTAGATCGTTTCAATCGAATTAGTTCAGATATTAATTATTTTGAGATACCATTTGAATATTGTCTGTATGACATCGACCAGAATGGCATACCTGAACTCATTGTATTAACGGGTGCTTGTGAAGCTGACTATATGTACGATATTTATACTTTTTCCAATGATAAACTTATTCATTTGGGCGAGATTTCAGGTTTCCATTCTAGCTTATATATAAGCAGCATTGGTGGTTTAGTAAATTATCAAGGCCAAATGGGATGTTATACAATCACTAAGATTACAATAAAAAAAGATAAATTAGTAGTTAATAAGATAGCTGAAGGTGAAATCTCTGGAGACCAGGACTATCCCGCGTTAGAGAAATTTGGTCTTAAAGATTACGATAAAAGCCTTGATCTATTTTACGGAACAGATCCATACTTGTTATATGCATACGACGTTAAAGAATAACAAGAACATATTAGTGACGAGTGAAAAGCATATGCAAAATTCCTTTACAACCTTTAACTTGAGAAGCTAACCAACTTCCCATTGTTTATAATAGACACGCTCCTAACAGCAATAATCCTGCTAATAAAAGTCAAGATAAAAATTAATAGCTCTGGTAGATAAATATATTAACATCAAGCAAATATGTAATATAATAACGTAAATGGTTCACTATAGTTATAGATTGCGTACAATAAATTGTTGAGGTGAAATAATATGAGTGATGATGAATTGATATATTACTTTTATGACGAACTTATCATGACATTAATAACATTATCGTTACCTGCAATAGAACAGAAAGAAATGGTTGGACAAATAGGTTGTGTAGGTGACGAAATTCTTGAAGATTTTGATAACTTCTATAGATTAAGAAGGCAAATGTATATTGATAATAATATTTTTAGAGAAACCGAATTGAATATACTTGATAGATTTGATAAATACTTGGACAAATTCAATGGTCATAATGAAGATTTTTATTGGAGTATTGACGAATTAAAAAACAATCCTCTTTGGGCTGAATTAAGGACTGAAGCAAAAAACGTACTTTCTAAAGTATTTGGAGAGAATTATCGTATTGAAGTCCAGAGAAAATATGAAAGGGTTGGCGGTAAGTTAATGGAGACATCAAAACGGAAATTGGTTAAAGGATAAAGTTAAAAATTAATTAATCGTGAAAGCAAGTCAACTTCCCATTATGTTTATTAGGCAGATGGGATAGTTTAAGTTATATAGATTCACAGTTGTTACAAACTATGTATCATAAAACCAATATATGGAGGATAAAAATGAGTCTATTTGGTAGATTTATAAATAAAAGTAGTCAATCTGATAATTATGTATTATTTTCTAATTGGCTTGATAGAATTATGGAACAAGAATTGCCTAAAGGTATTATAGCTTATAATTTTAATTTATATGAGGGTTCAAATGGAACTTATGATATTCAATTAGTTGGTACAGATGAATATGATGAAGATGATGAAGATTGGGCTTGTACAGATTATTTTACAAGTGGAGAAGATATTTGCTATATAAAAAGAACTAATGATATTAAAAAGTGGGAAGATGGACTTTGCTATATTAAAAAAATGGTTGAACGGTATCTTACAGAAGGAATACATGCACATGCTTTAAAAGAAACTACTGTAATTGGAATTGGATTTGTAGATGGAGATATTGATATTATCTATCGTGCATAATAAGTAGTTAATAAAAATTCTTATAACTACGTTATGATAGTTGGCAATCTTTCTCAATTGTGAAGTTAAGTAGATATGTTCGTCCTTCTCGTTAGTCATTATCCTAATAAATTATCTAACACAGCGAGTTTTTGCTATTAGTGAATGAATTTTAAACATAACAACGAAGCCACCTTAAGATACATAAGCTGGCCCAAAGAAACGGCAGTGCAATTATTTAATTATAAATTTCTTTAACTCTCGCGTAATATATATGAAGAAATTTATTTAATGCAGCGATTTTAGCTACTCGTAAAGGTTTACCTTCGCCTTCCTTTTTTAGCATAAATAAATATACGGCATTATCCTGGCTAGGCTTCGCTATTTTTAAGTACATCATTATTTCGTAACCTGTTTTTCTTAAGGTTGAAGATCCCCGCTTAGATATGCTACGTTTCCCGGCCATATAGGAACCGGATTGGAATGGAGGAGCATCTAGACCAGCATAAGCCACAAGTGCACTTGCACTATGGAAACGCCTTACATCGCCTATTTCAGCAATGATACGTGGACCAAGAATTTCACCTACGCCAGGCATTGCCATAACAGTTTCGTATTCCTTTAAGGATTTTGCTAAAGTTCTCATTTGAAAAAGTAACAGAGAAAGGGTTGTATCTATCATATGTAAAACATGTACAGCTTCTAACACCAGAAGTTTTGTTGATGAGATGCTTGAGGACAGTGTGGGTATACTGTCTTGTGCCATTACATATATTGTCTTGGCTTTCTCAGTGGATATTCGGTAACCATTGATTTTGGCCCAATTATTATAGCTGATAATGAACTGTGATTCTGTCATACAGGTAATATTATCAAAGTGCCAGTATTCCTTTACAAAATCACATAATTTATCTCGGTCAGGGGTATCAGATCGATTCATAAGTTGGGTTTTAATACCGGGCATTGTACGATCCAGTATATTTGTAAGTGTTTGCTTTGCATGAACTCGCATTGAAAGATAACTGAGATATTGTTTGTTAAGGACTCTTAATTCCTCATATATAGATGCAGTTGGAGTGTAATCTACTAAGTGAAACCAATAATCAAGACCATAATTTGCGATTTTAATGCTATCCAGTTTATTGGTTTTTCCTTTTCTTATAGACTGGTTTGAGTATTTGCTCATAACTAATGGATTAACTACTGCAACAAATATGCCACGTTCTTTTAGATACATAAGTATAGGAACATGGTATGAGCCAGTTGCTTCCATGACAACTCTAGCATCTTCGTTGAGAGAGCTAATGAGTTCCAATAAATGATTAAGCCCACTTTCGGTGTGCTGTATTTCAAAAGGTCTATGCAGCACTTCACCATATGGTTTTAAAAAGCAAGCTGTACTTTTGCCTTTAGAAATATCAATACCAATAGTAACCATAGTTGTTCTCCTTTTGTATTTGATAATGGCATCCATCCTTGCTTATTAACATTCACATTGGTTTGTTACACGAAAGCCATTTAAGGTTTCAACCTGCTAAATCGAATGCTTATAACAAGAGGATGGCTGGCAGATTATTGCACGGATGCTAAATCCAATGGGAAGTTCGCCAGACCATTTATTCTCTTATTATAATGAAATAAGCATAAGTTTCTAACCATCAAAGATGAATTAGATCCTTGTACTTATATAGTACCAATAGGAAGTTGGTAAGTCTATAAATAGTACGAAAAATAATAGTATTTACTTATGAAATATTTCCCAAGACAACACATGTTGGGATGGTAATATCGTTGTCAAAGCTTAAAAGTGGTGTGTTGGTCTGCCGTCATGTGGTTATCATTCTGATTATCATGAGTGGTATAATTATTATTATTTTATTGCTCGTACATCGAGCAAGTTTATTTCCGTTATAATACTTTAAATGCGGTTCTAATTCTTGATATGGGAATTAGAACTTTTTTTGTAATTTAAAACTTTATTTTCATTCAACATCGAAATTATTTAGTAAAAAGATTATTGTTATTTGCAAACTTTAACTTCATTTTTGCAAACTTTAACTACTTACATCAATTCTAGTCAATAAAATGTAAAACTTTTACTCTTTACACCGAACATAAGTTCTGATATAATGAATTCAAAAGGAGAACATATGTATGGAAAATATAATCTTTCATATTGATGTCAACTCGGCTTTCCTTAGTTGGGAGGCCGTTTATCGTCTGCACATCCTTGGAGAGAAGACCGATTTAAGGGAGATACCTTCCGCGGTGGCAGGAGATATTAAGAAGAGGCATGGAATTATTCTTGCGAAATCCACGCCTGCCAAGAAGTTCGGTATAAGGACAGGGGATACGATTAATGATGCGAAGCGGTTATGCCCGGAACTTGTGATGGTACCTCCGCATTATGATCTTTATGATACAAGTTCGAAGGCATTTATGGAGATACTTCGCGAATTTTCACCGTGCGTAGAGCAGTATTCGGTAGATGAGGCATATTGCGATATGACGGGAACGATTGGGTTATATGGTTCCGCAGTTGTTGCTGCGAACCTGATAAAGGACAGGATTGCGAATGAACTAGGCTTTACCGTCAATGTGGGAGTGTCCTCTAATAAATTACTTGCGAAGATGGCTTCGGATTTTAAGAAGCCAAATCTTGTGCATACCCTGTTTCCGGAGGAGATGGAGAGGAAGCTGTGGAAGCTGCCGGTTGAGGAGCTGTTTTATGTGGGCCATGCGACGAAGAAGAAGCTGCATGCCCTGGGCATCCATACGATTGGGGAATTGGCAAGGACGGATCTTGATATTTTGCGGGCACATTTTAAGAAATACGGTGAGGTTATCTATGCTTTTGCCAATGGAATTGATCTATCCATGGTATCGGACGAGGCAGTTCCGAATAAAGGGTATGGCAATTCAACCACGATTGCCTTTGATGTGGATCAGGAAGGTCCTGCGAAGATGATACTGCTTTCCCTGGCTGAGACTGTCTGTACCAGACTGCGTGCAGATTCCATGATGGCAACCGTGGTAGCGGTAAGCATTGTTAATTCGGAATTTCATCATGCCTCACATCAGATGACCCTGCTTAGTGCAACGAATACAACGAATGAGATTCACCGTATTGCCTGTCAGCTATTTGATGAATTATGGGACGGGTCTCCGATTAGAAATCTAGGGATTCACACCAGTAAGGTGGTCAAAGGAAGTTCGATCAGGCAGATTAATTTATTTGACATGAACCGCTATGAGAGGTTATCTAAGCTGGATGTTACTGTGGATAAGGTAAGGGATCGGTACGGAGATGATTCGATTATGAGGGCCATTTTTCTGAATAATCCAATTTATCATATGACAGGTGGTATTCCGCCGGAGAAGCGTAAGCCTAATTATGGGGAAGGGATAAAAGAGGCCTGATTCGTATCTGGTGACTTCAATGAATTGATTCCATTGTTCTGGAATTTATACAGATTATTATTTAGATATTGCTTTTTGGTTTTTGTACCGCCGCTAGACGGTGGATTGGAGGTTAGTAATGTTTCATATGCCTGTGGATGTAAATGCAACATTTAATGTGCAGGGTAAAATCAAACCCATTTACATTCGTCTGGAGGATGAGGAACATATCCTGCAGACCTATAAGATTGAAAGCATCGTATACAGCCGGGAGGAGAACTACGCAGGAATTCCGGTTCTGGTTTTCTGTTGTAATATACGTGTGGGAGATTGCATGCAAATGATAAACATTAAATACCATATTAAAACTCATCAATGGGTATTAATGAATGACAGGGAAAACAGAGGTAATTATACGGATGAGTGAAAATAATATATATAATGTAAGTTGATGAATATAAATACTCATTATCAGATTGTTTTGATTTTGAGTATTTTTTTGATAAATATTTGATAAATATTAGGATAAAAGTCTTATATTTTATGTCATATATTGAAAAATAATGTAAAAACAGGTACTATTAACATAATAGCATAAAGGGATAGAGGCAGAAGATAAAATTATCTTATGGAGGCGCTTGTGTATGATACGAAAGAAAATGAATAACTTAAAGGTAAGAACGAAGGTAATTGCTTTAGCAGTATTCTTGCTCATAGTAGCAGTATTAATTACCGTAATGTCTATTAATGAGCAAATAGGAATATATCAGCATAATATGGCTAAGGTAGATAAGACGATCAGGGATAACTATGATAAAAACATTAAAAATCAGGTTCAAACTGTAGTATCACTTCTGCAGGGTTTTTATGACAAGCAGAAGGCTGGGGAATATTCAGAAGAACAAGCGAAAAAGATGGCAGCCGATTTGGTTAGAAATTTAAGATATGAAGGAGAAGGTTATTTTTGGATAGATACCTATAATGGGGATAATATTGTACTTTTGGGAAATGAGACAGAGGGAACTAACCGTTTGAATTTTCAGGATAAAAAAGAAAGTTATATAATAAAAGAACTGATTAAAGCAGCAAGAAGCGATGGTGGAGGTTATGTTGATTATTGGTTCCCTAAGAATGGTGAGACTAAGCCGTCTCCGAAAAGAGGTTACGCCTTAGCATTTGAACCTTATCAGTGGGAGGTAGGTACTGGCAATTATACCGATCATATCGATAAAGAGATTGCTTCGCTGAAAGAACAGGCCAATGATAAACTGAGGGGTAATATCATTGGAATCGGTATTATATTCTTGATTTCCATATCTGCTGCAGTGGCGATCACAATTTACATATCAAGAAGACTAAATAAGGACTTTAACATTATCAACCAGAATTTTAATACACTTTCTACCGGGAACTTCACCATTCAGTTACCAGAAGAATTTACAGTAAGAAAAGATGAATTTGGGACTTTAGCTTCCAATCTGGAGAAGATGAAAGAATCGGTTGCTAAGCTGGTTAGCAGTACAAAAAATGAAGCAAACGGTATTAATGATATTGTTAATGCCATCAACGATAATGTAAAAGAACTAAATAGTAACATTGATGATGTAGCAGCAACAACACAGGAGCTTGCTGCATGTATGGAGGAAACTGCTGCTTCTGCCCAGTCAGTGACAGAAACATCAACAGAAATAGAAACAGCTTCTAGATCTATTGCACAGAAATCACAGGAGGCAGCACTTAAAGTAATTGAGATTAGCAAACGTGCGTCGGATACAAGAGAAGATGTTCAGGAATCTCAGAAACAGGCAAGGGAAATGGGAGCCGAAATTGAGAGTAAGGTCCAAAAGGCATTGGAACAGGCAAAGATAGTAACTCAGATCGAAGCTCTGACGGAAGCAATTATGGGGATTACCGCACAGACAAATATATTAGCAATCAATGCAGCGATAGAAGCGGCAAGGGCAGGAGAAAGTGGCAAGGGCTTTGCTGTTGTAGCCGATGAGATACGTCTCCTGGCAGATCAGTCAAAAAATACAGCTAAAAAAATACAGAATGTAACCGGTGAGGTAACTGAGGCTGTGAATAATCTCTCTGAGAACTCGAGAACTCTGTTGGATTATGTTTCTAGCGACATATCTGCAAGCTTCCAGAAATTTATTTTAGTAGCAGACGAATATAAAAAAGATGCTATCTATGTTGACGGATTAGTAACTGACTTTAGCGCAACTTCTGAAGAATTACTGGCATCCATAGAGAATATCATGCGTACGGTTAATGAAGTAGCCCGTGCAGCAACGGAAGGTGCTGTTGGAACAGGAGATATTGCGGAGAAAGTAATGGTCATAACCAATAAATCATTAGAGGTCACACAAGAAGTTGATAATTCGAAGAATATATCGGATCGTTTAAAGGCCGAAATGTCCAACTTCACTATTTAAAAGTTTAATAAATTATTACTTTAACTATAATAAGAAAGAATGGGTCTGTCGTAATATTTATGAATATGTTTCCACATGCTCTGCTCTTGGCATGGGCTTACTGATGTCTTAACATATTGGTATTTACGGCAGCCCCCATTCTCTTATGTTAAAAAATTTCTTATTGGTACTTCTTGTGTAATTGCTTCCATTCGCTTTTCACAGGCATCGAAGTATATATCATCAATTTCAATTCCGACAAAACGTCGATTGAGTTCCCTTGCAGCAACGCCGGTAGAGGCAACTCCCATGAACATATCAAGAACAATATCATTTTCCCTACTAGCTGTCTGTATAATCTGCTTGAGCACGGCTACCGGTTTCTGAGTAGGATGTTTCGGATGCTTCAAGCGTTCCCTTCCCATGCAGATTGGTCTTTCAATGAAGTTATGCATTCCGCTTTGCTTGGTGAAATTCCAGGTGTGCCCCTTATTCCACATGCAGACGATTAATTCACAGCTGTTAAGGAAAGAGGATTTACGGATGTTCGGAACTGGGTTGGTTTTGTGCCAGACCATGAACTGGAAGGTGTCAAACTCACTATCGAAGACTTCATGCCATTTACCAATCATATTATAGCTGGTAAAAATAAAAATATTACCGGTAGGTGAAAGTATCCGTTTAAATTCATCAATAAAATCAGTTGGGGTTAATTCTCTAAGATCCCATCCTGCCACATCATTATTGATATCATTCCTCCATTCAAATCTCATATTGCCGGTAGAATATTTAGCGATATTATAAGGTGGATCACTGAGAATCAGATCAATGCTTCCATCGGGTAGTTCCTTTAGCTTATCCATACAATCACCATGAATTAGAAGGTATTTATCTATGGAATTAACATTAATCATCAGGGCAAAACTCCTCTCCAATATCTTTGTAGAAGTATTATGTATGGGATGCGTTTAATAGTTATGAAATGCAATTGGTTGTTTAAAAGTACTCTAGCCAAAATTGGTTAAAAAATTAATTATATATTAGGAATTATTTTATAGGTAATATATTTCTGATACGTATAATTCTGATAATATAAATTATAGCATAAAATTGGAAATTATAATACAGAAAATGTTAATAATTGGTAATCAAATACCGCAAAAATTGACGATACTAAATTCTAGCTGAATTCTAATCGAATATCACCTTTGAAACTCCATTAAACTCAAATAAAAAATCCCCAGATAACTATATGAACTGCCCTCAAAAGTTAGATAAAACTCCAACCTTGAAGTTGTTTCGATATAGTATCTGAGAACTTATTATGAAAACCTTTATAATAAGAACCAAGCAAAGTGAGTGTGCAACCGCTGGAGATTTTTTAATTCTCACGTACCGTTTTCATTATAGGTGGTGCTGATTAAGTTGACGTGAGAATTTGATACCAAAATAGTTATAGCATAAAAGATTATAGATATTTCTGCTCTAATGCAGCAACAAGCTCCTGATAGTGCTTTTGGACGCTTCGTTTTTCTGCTGCTGTTTCAAACTCGATGGTTTCCTGGTTTACTTTGTCCAATATTTCAGGCTTAAGCTGACGTTTGGCAAACGTGTAGACAACGGTATCTTCCTTTTCGATATGTCTCTTCAGCAGATGCGTATAGCCGATGGCGTTAGCAATGATATCTAAGCGGCTCTCATCATCACCTGCCGCTACCCGATTCAGAGCCTCCTTCAGCTCACTAATATACAATCTTCCCAAGTCGTGTTCGACAAGCATTCCGTGAGTGACTAATTTATCACCAAGAGCTCCAAGGTGTTCGGTCATTTCGTGAAACAGAAGCTTTTCTTCTTTTCCGTGATGATGGGCATCAGCATAATTACGGATAAAATCAATGATCTGATCAAAATCTTCATAATCAATCTGCTTACCCTGTAATATCTCGTAACAGGCACTGCGAACTACCGAAAGCATGCGCAGGATATACTGATGTTCTTCCATCATAAGTCTGATACTATCCATAAATCAGATACCTCCAAGTTATAATAGTTAATTAGGATTAGGGGGTCAAAAGTCTTAAACCAACTAGATTAATAATATGAGTGTATATATATTCATCTCATTACATAAATCTGACTTTTGGCACCCTAATCCAAATAATAGCTACCATATGATCCACTGATTCTCTATTCCACCGCTTTAATGCTATAGGTTCTGTCATCAACCTTCTCGAAGGAATAACCAAGCTCATGCACTAGACCTTCCATCCAGACATCTCGTAATTCATAATAAATACGGATATCTCCACCAATTTCTTCCCAATACTGGCTATGAACACAAGCTTCTCTGGTCCAGATAACTTCATCTGCGCTCTGCTTTATTACACGAATTGCATGGTCACAGGGCATTCCGTCAAGGAGATTATCACTGATCGTCTTATAAATTCCTTCGGCATTCAAACGAAACTCTTTCATGACAATAGCCAGATCAATTCCTTTTTTCTTCAATATGGTTTTTAATGCGTCCATTGCATCCGGGTTTCTCTCCAAAAGCGTTGTAACGCAATAAGCATATTTATATTCCACTTGGGATACCCGCTCCTGTAGCCATCCATGAATATTGCCGTGATCAATCATTTCCTCCAGAGGCTTGTTTTCAAAGCTTCCATAATGGCTGTTGCATTCACCCTCTAAGTTTAAGCCATTTGCTTGGCCAAGTTCATAGATATCATCAATGATATCCTGTTGCTGTTGGATTTTATTATAAAGCCAGTAATGGATTGGACCTAAAAATGCACTCATTTACGATTCCTTTCTGTATATAGGCAAATCCACGAACTACAAATGTGGTCACTACATATTGCCTATCAAAATATTGATTTGGAAATACATTAGCTTGTCTTTGCTAAAATTACCGGGCAGAAAATAGATTCCTACCCGGTAGATTTACCTAATTAATCTAGAATTATTCTAAAAATAATTTGATATCATCGTCTACAGTACCGATTCCTGCGATGCCGAAGTTTTCTATCAGCACCTTCGCTACATTTGGGGAAAGGAAGGCAGGAAGTGTCGGTCCTAAGTGGATGTTCTTCACACCTAAGTAGAGTAAAGCGAGAAGAACAATAACCGCTTTCTGCTCATACCATGCAATGTTAAATGCAATCGGAAGCTCATTGATATCCTGAAGCTCAAATACCTCTTTTAATTTCAACGCAATCAGTGCCAGGGAGTAAGAATCGTTACACTGACCTGCATCGAGTACTCTTGGAATTCCACCGATATCGCCTAAATCAAGCTTGTTATATTTATACTTTGCACAGCCTGCGGTTAAGATTACGGTATCCTTCGGCAGAGCTTTTGCAAAATCGGTATAATAATTTCTGGATTTCTGGCGTCCGTCACAGCCTGCCATTACAAAGAATTTACGGATTGCACCGGATTTAACGGCTGCAACTACCTGATCAGCTAAAGCAAGCACCTGATTATGTGCAAAACCGCCGATGATCTCGCCCTCTTCAATCTGAACAGGAGCCTCGCAGGTTTTAGCTAGTTCAATGATTTGAGAGAAATCCTTATGACCATTCTCATCCTTTTCAATATGAACGCAGCCTGCAATACCGGTTGCACCTGTTGTAAATAAGCGATCCTTATAGGAGCCAGCAGGAGGAACAACACAATTGGTCGTCATCAGAATTGGACCACGAAAGCTTTCGAATTCTTCCTTCTGTTTCCACCATGCATTACCATAGTTACCGATAAAGTTATCATATTTCTTGAAAGCAGGATAGTAGTGTGCAGGAAGCATCTCGGAATGGGTATATACATCAACACCGGTTCCTTTTGTCTGCTCTAAAAGTTGCTCCAGATCTCTTAAATCATGACCGGAGATTAAGATACCGGGTCTGGTTCCTACTCCGATATTAACCTTCGTAATCTCAGGATTTCCGTAGCTGCCGGTATTAGCGGAATCTAGAAGTGCCATACCGTCCACACCGAATTTACCGGTTTCCAAAGTTAGGGCAATCAATTCATCTGCGCCTAAGGTATCATCTATTGTTGCTGTAAGAGCTTTCTGCATGAAGGCACTGATTTCAGTCTTATCATAACCTAATTCATTGGCATGCTTAAGGTATGCCGCAAGTCCTTTGAGACCATATATGATAAGCTCTCTGAGGCTTCTGATATCCTCATTTTCTGTAGCAAGAACGCCAACGGTAGCTGCTTTTGCTTCTAACTCTTCTCTGGTCTGTGCGGTCCAAAGAGCAGCGGGGGCAAGGCTTGTGGTGTCTGCAACTCTATTTAATAAATCATTCTTGATTCTTAAGGTTTCAAAAACTCTTTTATAGAAAATCTCGTCATCGAAATTTGCATTCGTGATTGTGGTAAATAAATTAATGGTGATATAATGATCAACTTCGGGAGTAACTTCTATCCCCTGTGCTCTTAACGCTGTAGTAACTGCACTTAAACCCTTCGTAACATAGATGAGTAAATCCTGCATTTTTGATAAGGCGGGTGATTTTCCGCATACTCCAAACTGCGTGCAGCCTTGGCATCCGGCTGTTTCCTGACATTGATAACAGAACATTTTATTCTCCATTGATAACGCTCCTTTTAAATTTATTTATTTGTTTTATTCGTTGACTTCTTTTGAACAACTTGAGTATAATACAGGTACAGTAATAAATGTGTAGCCATGGCTACATTTTGCTTAGAGAAAGGAGGCATCTATGGAACAATATTATCCGGTATTAAAACGATGCTCTTTGTTTTACGGAATTGAAGAAGACCAGCTGGGTAATCTGTTGAAATGCCTGAATGCCCAGTTAAAGAAATACCACACGGATGAATACATCTTTCTTTCAGGAGATGAGATAAACTATATAGGAATTATACTGACCGGAGGGGCAGAAATCATAAAAGAGAATTTATCCGGAAATAAGCATATCATGGCGCTTCTTGGACCCTCACATATGTTTGCGGAAGGAATAGTATGTACGTCCGAACGTATTTCTCCGGTAAGTGTCCGGGTTAAGATGGAATCGGATATTTTATTGATTCCTTATGAAAGGGTGATCAGATCCTGCGGCAATAGCTGCAGCTTCCATATCAGATTGATACAGAATATGATGATCGTTCTTGGAGAGAAGAATCTCGGCCTGAACCGTAAGATGGAACTTCTTATCATTAAGGGGATGCGGGAAAAGCTGGCTAGTTATTTGCTAAGTGAAGCCGCGAAAAGTGATACAAGCATCTTTCAAATTCCTCTGAACCGGAATGAACTTGCGGATTATCTGAATGTCTCCAGGACCTCGATGTGCAGAGAACTGGCAAGGATGAACGACGAGGGATTAATTGATTATTATGGAAATAGTTTTAAATTATTGGATAAACCCCTTTTGATCAAATGTCTTGAAGGGATGAAATAAGTCGAAATATAGCGGTATTTGATGAATATTATGTATTTTATGAATAAAATGATGAGTAAATTACTCTATTATTTAGATGACAATTATTGTATAATAATCCTACACTAATTTTCCGGGACTTTCTATCTGCAAATGATTGGGGTGAAGTTACATGATCAAAAAGAGAAAATTAATTGGGGTTATCATATCGGAAGTTGAAGAATTATATCAGCACAAACTACTTAAGGGCATTATTACGCAATGTTATGCTCTGAATTATGATGTCGCTGTATTTTCTACCTTTATCAAGAATACGGGTTTACCGGAATATAAAATAGGTGAAAAAAACATATATAATCTGATTAATTTTAATCTATTTGATGGAATCATAGTTGCAGGTATTACTTTTGCAATTGATAATTTAGCAAAAGAAATAGAAGAGATGCTTCTTGGGAAATGTAAATGTCCGGTGTTATATGTTGATATGTACTCAAAGCATTTTCCTTTTATCTATACAAATGATAGAAAAGCTATGGAGCAATTGACCGATCATCTCATCGAAAATCATGGAGTGAAAGATATTTTCTGCCTAGCTGCCCAACCGGAATCACTTTATACAATAAATCGGGTGGCGGGCTTTAAGGATTCATTAGAGAAGCATGGTATAAAGTTAGAGCAGGATGCAATCAGCTATGAAGGTAATTACTATTATCCAAGCGGAGAAAAACTGGCGAGGGATATCATAGAAGGCAGAATACATAAGCCCGAGGCGGTTATGTGCCTAAATGATTATATGGCAATCGGGCTGGTTGACGAACTGGCTAAACACGGAATTCATGTACCGACAGATCTTATTGTAACAGGGTATGATGCTACGGATGAAGCTGCATTTTGCAGTACGGTTATTACTACATATTCCGCTCCGATCATGCAGACTGGGGAAGAGGCAATCTGTGAACTGACTAGAATGATGACAGGGAAGAAGCCTGATATCTCCAATGTCAATCAGGGGCATATGGAAATCGGACGCAGCTGTGGTTGCAATGATTATGATTATATGAAACGAAGCAGCTTTCATAGACTCAAAACGAAGACGGAAGATTATAAAACCTTGCTTGATAGCTATATGATGGAAACCCTCACATCGATAACAGGTTTTGAGGAATGTATTATGAAATTCAGCCAGTATCTATATCTAATCAAGGATTATTCGGATTATTATCTGTGCCTTTGTGACAATTGGGATGGTAGTGCGCATAACTATAGTTCCAGCAGGGAAGCAGCGCCGAGAATTGGATATACGGATAAAATGATGCTGGTAATAGAACATGAAAATAAAGAGTGCATTAACAGCAATTATTCCTTTGCTACGAAGGATATGTTGCCAGATTTATGGAAGGATAGAGCAAAACCAAAGGCGTATTATTTTACACCATTACATTTCAATGAGCATACCATTGGATATTCGGTTCTGTCATACGGTGATAAAGTAAAGGTTTTTGATATTATATACCGTAACTGGAGCAGATATATTATGAATGTGCTCGAGTATAACCGGGCTCACAGAAAGCTCTATCGAACCTCTTTTCGTGATGTTCTTACAGGTATCTATAACCGCAGAGGATTTGATCAGAATCTGCCAAATATTATTAGTGAGGTTATACACCGGAATAAAAAGCTAATCATTATCATGGCAGACCTAGATAACCTGAAAGCGGTCAATGACCAATATGGGCATCAGGAAGGTGATAATATTATTACGGTAGTAGCAAGTGCATTTCAAAGCTGCAGTAGAGGAAGCGAAATCTGTGCAAGAGTCGGAGGAGACGAGTTCTTGGTTGCGGGTGTGTATGATGAGGATGAGAACATGACGCAAAGCTACTTACGTTCAGTAAAGTATTATATAGATAATTATAATGAGAAATCTAAGAAGCCATACAAAATTCTAATCAGTATGGGAGCCTGCTGTGACTATGTTCAAAGTTATCAGGATATCAAGAAAATGATTGATTGTGCTGACCATCAAATGTATACGAATAAAGCGAAGAATAAGAGAAGGTTAAAGAATATTTCCCAAAAGCTTTAGAAGTGATGGATAACACGGGTATAAATCATATTCTATATAGGGCAATCGCATGAGGTATGTAAATGAGACTTCATCATGTGTTTTGGTTATAGGAAAGTATAACGAAACAGTATTTGATGATGCTTGTTACATACCTCATATTTCTGTTCATATAATCTCACTCTGTTTAAACATGTGCAATTTCATGATAATCGGCCATAAGCTGTCCGGCATCCGTTTTTATCGTTCTTCTCGCAAATAATGCCCGGCCACATAAGGAAAATATGTTGAAGTCTGAAGAATCTGCCTTACAAATACCAAAGGAAAGCTTTGGTTTGATATCGAGGTTATAACTTGTAATTTCCTCAGTAAGCTGTATGGTAAGTAAAGCGAGATCAATATCACTATAATTTTCTAAAAAAATTGCAAAGCTATCAGAATATAGCTGACAAAATAGATGTGGTTCGTCTATATACGACTTTAAAATAATTTGAACGTAGGATAAAAGCTCATTACCTACAGCAAACCCATAGCACTTATTAATTTCCTTAAAATTGTCTATGCCAAATACAATCATAATGTGTGAATTGGAGTCAGAATTGTCATTCAGCATTTTTTTGGCAGAAGCCTCAAAATGAAAGATATTTGAGATGCTGATGTAGGAATTATCCAACGTGATATAATCGGAATATCCTCTGATGCTTATGTTGTGACACATATCGGAGGTTAGGACATCTTGAGAAATTTCCTTTGATCGTTGGTCAAAACATGGTTGGTTCATCTATTTAACCTCACTTTCGTTCAAACGGAATTAATTTCGCCCACTTATTTCATGATTTCAAGTTGGTTACCAATATCACTATTTGTATAAAATTTTATTATTTTTTCACAAATTTGTACAGGGAATAGTTGCTAAATAGGACTAATTACCTCTTATGATTACAAAATTTGACAATTCTATTTCTGCCGGCTGGAAAGATGTTTGGAATTATGTAATAATATGGTATACTATTTAACATATGAGCTTATATACGAAAAACATCGCAGAAAATATAAGGTGAAGATGGAATTTGCATATCAAAATAATTTGTTAAATCGGAAATAAATATATTACTTTAGAAAAGGAGAAAGGATGAAAGTTTATTATAGTGGGGACTATTGGGGAGGCCATAAAACTGAACATGCTGGGAAGGGAATGCCTATCAAACGCGAGTTTTTATGGAGTGGGTTAAAATGGTATGTTCCAGCTGCCTATGCCTGTTCTAAAGGATTGGTTATTGATTTCTGCGTAGAAATTCCAAGAGATAGAATTGAAAATTATTATAAACGTTGGAATGAAAATGAGAGAATATCCAGATTAAATGATGATGAATTAGAGCAGAGGGAGAAAGAAAATCCGTTTTCAATTAATATTGAGGTTATAGCAAGAATTAACGGAAAGGAATTAGTAACTTCCAGAATGTGTGCCGTTGATTGGCATCCTTGTGAAGAGGAACGCGAACATAGAGAGAATGTACAGGATGAATTAATGGAGTATTATGATTGTGACAGAAGCCAAGGCTGGAGTTTTATAAGAGCGTGTTTCCCATGGAAGACTGCTAGAAAGCCTAAAATAAAAACGTTATCACTAACATTTAGGGAACATCCAGTAGCGTATTCAGGGATACATTTTACTACCGAAGACCCTCATTATCGGCAAGAAATCACATGTATTCATCCGGTCAGTCAACAGGAATATAAAATAACGATAGATGAATGTGAAACAAAAACTTTACAGGATACCTTGTCACGATTCTATAAAGATGTTGAATTACCGAATTATTATAAAATGCTGACTTATACTATTATACCGGAATTGGCGCAGAAAGATTTTAGAATACAAGATTGTGCAAGAGGTGATAAGCCCAGAAGTAGAGAAAATTCGATTTCTAATGAAATCTCTTCATGTGGCGACTTTATCATAGGAAGTTCAGACGCACCCAGTGCTATATTTATTACAGGAAAAAATTCAGAAGAAAACAATAAACGGATTGCCTGCTCCTCCTTACACTTTACTCAGGTACCAAAAGTGGAGTGGAAAACGATATTTTATATTAAAGAAAACGAAGATTATAGCTTGGATATAATATTTTAAGAAATGATACTTATTACAGTCTTATCCAATACTTTCTCCTGATATCATTGAATGTCATGCTTTTCAAGTCGTAATTTTCGTCGTTAGCATTTGGATACTTTAATTAGGTAAAATCAGACGGTCAATCATATGATAAATAAACATTACTCCCCATACTCCCCATACAAAAGTTCATTGCATCAGAAACGATAGAAATAAGGACCACATTGGGCTTCATGCGTATGAACATAGGTCCATTTGTTAACCACATCAAAAATGTAAATATCATCATCTGAGTCGAAATCCGTAGATTTGAGTAGCTTGGCATTTTCAACATAAAAAGCTTCATCCTTATGCTGATAAAAGGCAAATACCATATCTTTCTTACACTTATTAAAAGCGTTTCTTGCCTTAGTATTTGTATACGCATTTATCTTTTCAAAACTGAATATATGCCACCTATAATTTTCATATCCGATGGCTCTCTTTTCATCAGAACTTACGGAAGCAGCGAATAGTTTACTCCAATTGGACTTAATGACACGAGGATTAGATTGTGGGATAAAGGCAACGCCTCTGCTGATGATTTCCTGCTTTTTCTGGCAATATTCATAGTCAGAAACATACTCATTATATTCATTAATTCTATCAATAACCGAGTCTAAGAGTTGAAGGCGAGCTGTTTTTTCAGATGCATCTGATATTAGTTCGATTTTCTCCATTTCTTTACGCCAATTAATCCAATTAAGTTTTATCATGAACTCGCTCCTGTTTATGGATTTTTCTTGTAACCATAATAATATTCCGCAACTATATCATTATTTCATTATACATTTCTAAATATAGGAAGTCAATTGACGCACCTGAGCGTGATAGCCATGTCAGCCATTCAGATGACTTATAGATTATTATCTGACCGCCGACCATCGCTAAGATTTTTCATTTATAAAAACATAGAACAAGAAAAGCCTTGTAAACTAATCATTTACAAGGCTTTTCATTAATGCAGTTGAAGGGACTTGAACCCTCACCCAGTTAACCCGGACTAGAACCTGAATCTAGCGCGTATGCCAATTCCGCCACAACTGCATATCTCGTTCCATGACAGGAACGAATTAGATTATAACATAATACATTTTTATTTTCAACACAAAAATTATTTTACCTTTATGCAGTTTTTCACAGATTTTCAATAAATTCGTAATATGCAAAATTATATAAATGCTATAACATAACTTAAACTAAACATAGAAAAAAATAGCAGTATTAGTATTGACAACAATTCAGCATAGTATTAAAATTACAACATATTCCTCGATAGCTCAATGGTAGAGCACACGGCTGTTAACCGTGGGGTTGTAGGTTCGAGCCCTACTCGGGGAGTTTTTTTATTTGCTAAAATATTTTTGTTCATAATATGGTTTGATTAGCATAAATCCTAATTGATCCACATGATGAATATATAAACAACTAAATTCATTTCTATACCTTGTTTAAGGCTTCTAACATCTTAATCATAATATTTATGATCCTTTTAAGATCTTTAAATTCACTAGATAAATCTTGAATTTTCATTAATTCCATATCCCAGTAAAGTAGAAAACACATTCCGATACTGATAAATTTTTATAAAATGCTTAGATTTTCTTCATTGAAATAATACGGCAACAAAGTGTTTCTAAATATATTAAGTAATATGAAATTTCGAATAATTACTTCTTTTTCGGAAAATATAACCTTAAGAGTATGAAATATAAAAGATAAGCTGTGGCATATCAATGGAGGTATCAATGAAAACAATTTGGAAAGAGAATGGAACCTTTGAAAATAGCGGGAAAGAACGTGGTGAATCACTTTGGATACAGAAGCAATACCGATATGAGCAGCAGGAGAGTACACAACAAATAACTAGACCATCCTTGCAAGCTGATATCAATACAGAAGTTGCAGTCATCGGAGCAGGACTCGCGGGTGTGTTAATTGCATATATGCTTCAGGAGAGAGGCATCAGCACAGTGGTGCTGGAATGTCAGGAAGCCGGCAGTGGAATTACAAAGAATACTACCGCGAAGGTGTCCTCGCAGCATAATCTGATCTATCATAAGCTTATGATGTATAAAGGTGAAGAGCGTGCGTGGGAATATGCAATGGCAAATCAGCATGCAATTGAAAAATTTGAGGAAATCATCAATCAAAATAATATCAGTTGTGATTATGAAATCAAGCCAAACTATATCTATACGCTTGATAATGTACAGCGTATCAGACAGGAAGTTGAGGCGGCGAAGAAGCTTGGATTACCCGCTTCCTTTACTAGAGAGACGACACTTCCTTTTGCAGTCAAAGCAGCGGTGCGGTTTGAACGACAGGCGCAGTTTCATCCGCTGAAGTTTCTGGATGAAGTTGCAAAGAAGCTTACGATTTATGAGCATACCAGAGTAACGGAAGTCCGTACCGGAGGGTTGATTATAACGGATAAAGGAAGCGTTCGGGCAAAATCTATCGTCATAGCTACCCATTATCCATTCATTAATGTACCGGGTTATTATTTCTTCAGGCTGCATCAGGAGAGGCAATATGTTGCAGCTTTAGAGGGAGATGATATAGAGAATAAGGCAAATCTGGACGGCATGTATCTGGATGCGGATACGAATGGATTTTCTTTTCGAAGATACAAGGAGTATCTGATCTTAGGAAGCGGAAATCACAGATCCGGAAAATATAATCCTTTAAATGCTTATTCCAAAATTGAGAGTTATGCAAGGAAGTGGTACCCGAATGCAAAGATAAAATACACCTGGTCCAACCAGGACTGCATGACACCCGATGAGATACCTTACATTGGCAAGTATTCAGCTAATATTCCAAACATGTATGTAGCTACGGGATTTAATAAATGGGGTATGACAAACTCCATGGTTTCGGCTATGATTATTAGTGATATGATTAGCGGTAAGGACAATGAATACCAGAAGGTATTTTATCCGCGTAGGCTAATGATCTCGGGCAGCGGTAAGTTCCTTAAGGATGCAGCAATCATTACGGTCAGCCTTCTTAAGGAGCATATGAAAATCCCTCATGATAAGCTGAAGGATATTGCTGTTGGCAAGGCCGGGATAATCAATGAAGATGGGGAACGTGTTGGTGTATATAGAGAAGCAGAGGATAAATATTATTTCGTAACGACGAAATGCCCTCATCTGGGCTGTAGTCTGGAATGGAACCAGAACGAATTGACTTGGGACTGTCCATGCCACGGTTCCCGTTTTGACTTTAAGGGCAACCTAATCAATAATCCTGCTATGAGGGATATCTTCGATGCCTGCCAGAGGAAAAAGAAGATTACAAAGTAGACATAATCTGGAGGATTTACAATTAAATTAAATATATTTATGTACGAAAAATACAAAAAATTTCGTGAAAAAAGTGTTGCAAATATATATTTGGGATGATATAATGACTATTGTTCGCGGCAAACAGCGAACATGGTTGAGCAGTCGTGGCGGAATTGGCATACGCGCTAGACTAAGGATCTAGTCCGGGTTTCTGGGTAGGGGTTCAAGTCCCCTCGACTGCATTGAATAAAAATGAGAGCTAAATGACGGAGGTCAGTAGCTCTCATTTTTATTTAGTAAAGTGGGACTTGACTTGAACCCCTTGGTCAATGTCCCCTCGACTGCATTAAGTAAAATCAAGGGTTTCAGAGTTTAATAAAACTTTGGAGCCCTTGATTTTTTGATATTTAATGGCACTAAACACTGCGAAGCGTAGCTGGGCTACCATTCATACTGGAAACATGCAGAACAAGTTAGAAGAAGCTAAACAGACACTATTGCTTGCAAAGAGATATATGGACGAGCTTGGAAAGAAAATTGAAGGGAATAGGGGATTTTGTTATAAGCATTTGTTAAGTGATCAGAAACATAAGCTGTCATTGTTATTTATGGGATAAAAGAATATAATGTAGTAAAATGGTATAGAAATTTAAATCTGAACATATCGATATGCTTTAAATATAATAATCTTTATGATTAAGAAAGGTTATCCTCCTATCTCTATAAACCCTCCTATAGTAGTACCCTATAAATGCATTGGTACGCCCACAGATTGAGGGAGTTAAGGGAATAAGGGATTAATACCGAAGCATATGATAATCCCAAATACATGGCAAGAAGAAATATTAATATAGAAGACAGTGAGAATAAAACCTATGAGTTACAATGAGTTAATAAAAAGAGAAGAATATAAGTTCATTCATACGAATCCTCGTTTGGGGCAAAACATCATTTTACTCGGTCTTGGAGGCAGTTATTCTTACGGGACTAATAATGATAATAGTGATCTGGATATTAGAGGCATTACCATGAATATGAAATCAGATCTAATAGGTTTATCTGAATTTGAACAGTATGTGGATGATAAAACCGATACTGTAATTTATTCTTTTAATAAGATGGTAAAACTCCTTTTAGAATGTAATCCGAATACCTGTGAAATACTTGGGATGAGAGCGGAACATTATTTAATTCTTTCAGAGATCGGACAGGATTTACTGGACAACAAAAATATATTCTTGTCAAAACGGGCAGCACGTTCTTTTGGCGGTTATGCCGATGCTCAACTGCGCAGATTGCAAAATGCCTTGGCGAGAGACACCTTCCCTCAAAGTGAAAAAGAGCAGCACATTTTTAATTCGGTGCGAAATGCCCTGGATGATTTTGGGAGACGTTTTAGTAAGTTCGATCAAGGCTCCATCCGTCTTTACATTGATAAATCTGAAAACACAGAGCTTGATACGGAGATATTTATTGATGCCAATTATAATCATTATCCGCTAAGGGACTATGAGAATATGTGGTCGGTTATGCATAATGTAGTACGAGACTATGAAAAGATTGGAAAAAGAAATCACAAAAAAGATGATGCCCATCTAAATAAACATGCTATGCATCTGATACGCCTCTTCATGATGGCAATTGATATTTTGGAAAAGGGAGAAATCATTACTTATCGTGAGAAAGAACATGACCTATTAATGGCTATTCGTAATGGGGAATATCAAAAGGAAGACGGTATGTTTCGTAATGAATTTTATGAATTGCTAGCAGATTATGAAAATAAGCTGAATTATGCTATTGAACATACGGTTTTGCCTGATAATCCGGATATGGAGAAAGTTGAAGTTTTTGTGGAAAGAATAAATGAAAGAATTATAACGGGTGATATACGATGATTCAGATTGAGAAGATGATTGATGATAAGCTTAATGAAATAGAAGAGAAAGAAAATGTTAGAATATTACATGCCATAGAATCAGGAAGTCGAGCCTGGGGCTTTGCCTCTCCGGATAGTGATTATGATGTACGCTTTATTTATGTTCGTAAAAAGGAAGATTACCTAGCGTTGAACCCCAAACGAGATGTAATTGAATGGCAATTGGATGAAGTCCTTGATATCAATTGTTGGGATTTGAAGAAAGCCTTGTATCATTTTCATAAATCCAATGCAACCTTATTCGAATGGAGCAATTCTCCAATCGTATATCGTACAACAAAAGAATGGCAGGAGATCTATACAGTAGCTAAGGATTATTTTTCAGTAAAGTCATCCTTGTATCATTATTATGGTACAGCAAATGGTAATTTTTTTGAGTATTTACAAGAGGATGAAGTGAAATATAAAAAATACTTTTATGTGATACGTCCACTGCTTGCTTGTAAATATATTAAGGAGCATATAACACCACCACCTGTATTATTTTCAGAATTAATGAAACAGGAATTACCACATGAGATTAAACAAGAAATACAGAAGCTTCTTGAAGTGAAGGCTAATACTCCTGAAATTGGTAAAGGGCAAAGAATTGATGCTCTGAATCAGTATATAGAAAAAGAACTTTTCGGTTATAAGGAATATGTGACTATGCTAGAAGATGATCGAATAAGGGAATGGGATATCTTGAACAAGCTGTTTTTTGGGTTCAATATTCTGATGATTAATTTGCACTAAGTATATATAAGGGTTTCAGAGTTTTGATCAACTTTGAATCTCTTATTTTTATAATTAGAATACATTTAGAATGTAGCCAACAAAAGGACTGTTACAAAATAAAGTAAGTTTCTTTTCTAAAAAACTAACCTTATTTCGCAGCAGTCCTAAACTATTTCTCTGTTACTAATTTTTCCTTATTATACGTTACCTTAATTAAGCTTAAATCTCGATATAGAGCTTTGTAATTCCTGGGATGCCTGTTTCAGTTCATCGGCAAAACGCGAGAGTTCTTCGATATTCGTAAGTTGCTGCTCGGTGGATGCGGTTACTTCCTCTGAAGAAGCCGCAGTTTCTTGCGATACAGCGGATATATTCTGTATGGAATTAATAGTTTGAGCCTTGTTAGTTTCTATCTCAGGTACTCTCGACATGATTTGTTGGATCTGTTCGGATAACTTGTCCATGGAGGCCATGATACCTGTAAAAGTGTTTGTAGTATTGATGACGGCCTCATTCTGGGAAATCAGAATGGTTTCTGTCATTGAGGCTTTTTCCACGGTCTTTGCGGTTTGATCCTGAGTACTTTTGATGATCTTAGCGATTTCTTGAGCAGATTTCATAGACTCCTCGGCGAGTTTTTGTATTTCACCCGCCACAACTCCAAAGCCTTTGCCGGCTTCTCCCGACCTAGCAGCTTCAATCGAGGCATTAAGGGCGAGAAGGTTACTTTGATTTGCAATTGTGCTGATGACCTTAACGATATCACCTATGGATTTTGAATGTAGATCCAATTCTTTAATGTCTGCAACAATTTCTCTGGATATGGAAGCGGTTCTGTGCGCCTTTATATCCAGATATTCTACGGAAACAAGTCCTTTCTGGGTCATTGTCATCGCATCATGTGTCAGTAAATCGATCGATTTCGTGCTGTCTATAATATAATTGATGTTTTCAGCAAGAATATTAATCTTTTCTGCACCCTGTTCTGCATCGTCTGCCTGAAGCGTAGCGCCTTTTGCGATTTCATCTATGGCACAGGAGACATCACGGGACATGGCTGAAACCTGCTCAGAGGTAGAAGAAACGATTGCTGCGGAACTAGCAACTTTTTCGGAAAAGCCGGAGGTTTGTTCAATCAGGCTTCGCATACTTTCAATCATGGAATTGATGCTTCGTGTCTGAATACCCAATTCATCTTTTCGGTTAGAGGTTAGCGTTACGGAAAGATCACCAGAAGCAGCCTTGCCGGAAGCCTTTATAATCCCGTTGATCGTTCTGCTCATACTGCTTGCAATGAGGTATCCGACTCCAAAAGCGATAATAACTGCTAGTAAAATTATAATTACTGTTATTAAAATAAACTGACGCGCAGCTACATTCAATTCGGATACAGGAATCATGCCCAGTAGCATATAGCCGGAGGCTCCGACTTTATAATAGGTCATAAGATACTTTATACCATGGAATTTGATATTGTTGGAACCGCTTATATTTTTACTTTTTATGATATTAGAATAAAAGTTCTGTTTTATGAGGTCGGATTTTAAATCATTCTTACCATTGGTAATAACTCTGCCATCAGGGCTTACTAGGATTATTTGCTGGTTTTTACCGAGGGTTATACTGTTAACTAGATTGGTAACGATCTCGGGTTTAAGATCAATAACGAGCAAACCAAGGGCTTCTTTAGTTTGTTGGTTACGAAGGAGGCTCATCATGGAAAAGGAATAATCTTCGATTTTTGTATTGGTAAGCTTATCGAGCTCAGCATGATATCCGAACCAAACGCTGGAATCGGAGGTTGCGAGCGTTTTCATAAACGGAGCATCCTCGATATCATACATATAGACAGAGGTATTTAAAGGTGAAATATCCTTTTTGTTGGTAAGCAGCATCATCTGTTTTACATCAGGATTGTACTTTGAGTCGGAGGAAAATGTGAAGTTTACTCGGTTATGCAGTTGAACTTTCTCAGAAGTCTGTTCCTCGGTGAAGGTTGTTGACAGGTAATTCTTAATATCTACATTGGAGGAGAACTTACTAGCCTGGTCACTGATTGATCTGAAAACTACATCAAGGTATCTGCCGCTGGTTTCCATCGCTGTGACAGACGATTGTTTGGCCAATTTGACAGCCATATTTGTCGTATTAGAATAAGATATAAGCCCTTGAATAATTATTAGGATCAATGGAATCAAAAAAGCCATGATTAGCTTCGCTCTTATGCTCTTTTGAGGAATGAAAGTTGAAAAAATGCGCCGGATGAGAGATTCTGTTCTTTTGCTCACAGCCTTATTAAAAAGACCTTTAAATATTCTCATAATGTACCCTCCATATAAACATACATTAGTAGTTATCTTTTGTAAAATCCAATTCATTATTTCAGATTGAAATAATGCCCGTCTTCAGTAAAATGTCATATAAGAGATTAGTCCAATAATGCTTCAACCGCTAGGCGGATTGTGTCATCCTTACAATTATCAAAAAACAATTCACGGAATCGTTCGGTTCCTAACGCAGTTAATACAAGGTCATGGTCTAGTTCTTTCAGAATAGTTAAAAATTCTTTGTGAGTGATGGTCTTCATGTTATCCATTATTAACTTAAAGGACTGTTCCATTTCCGCATCTTCGGGGGGATAGCCAGCACCCGCCTCGTGTTCAAAAAGGCTGATAAAGGTACTTTTTAGATTAAGTTCTGCGGCCCAGCCAAAGCCCTTTGCAAAAGGCAGTGATACTGCATTGCCGTTATTGATCTGTGAAAATAGAAAGCTATCCACCGGGTCGGCTACAAAGCCACACTGAACGCCTGGAAATGCATTGCAGGCAATGAGTACGCCCTGACCTGTCCCGCAGCCTGTTATAACATAATCCGCAGAACCGGAATTTAAAAGGACTGCAGCCAGAATGCCTACGTGAACATACCCAAGTGCATGGGCATTCTTTCCGTACATACCATAATTAAACACGGTATGACCCAACGGTTCTACACTAGAACGCAGAATAGATTCAATCAGACTGTTCTTATCAGCCTGACTGCTTTCGTTAATTAATGCAATTTTCATGAGACCCTCCTTTTTGCCTGGAAATGAAATAATCGCTATACTCAAAGAATTTATAAAAGGTGAATGTTTGATCCTTTGGGATTAAATGGAGCTGTGCTGTTGCGTATCAGTAATCTAGTTCCCACCTGCATTTTTGTTATAGAAGAAAAGGGATATTGGATTCGGTCACAAAGGATACGTACGGCCCAAATACCCATTTCCGGGCAGGATACTTCCATTGTTGTCAAGGGCGGATCGGAGATCGTAGAGAACGGAATACCATCAAAGCCCACGATAGAAATATCTTCAGGAATCCGGATCTTGAATTCCTTAAATGCTTTCATTGCGCCAAGAGCAATGCTGTCATTATTGGCAACTAACGCCGATGCAAACTTTACACCCTTCTCCAGCATTTCCCGAATATTTAGATACGCACCGTCCAGTGTGGGATTTACCGTATACACCAGTGAAGGATCAAATGTATAACCTTGCTGTGTAATTGCGTATTCAAATACTTTTCTGCGTGCGTTGCAGTTACTGGATGGCAGTTCGTTGGCAATAAATCCAATCTTATTATGTCCTAAGGACGAGAGATGAGAAACCGATTTAAAAATAGCCTCTTCATTATTCATTGTAATACAGTTGTATTCCATCATTGGCATGTAATTATCTATAATTACCATGGGTACAGGTATATGGGAGAAAAAAGGGATATCTTCCGGGGCCAACTCTGTTCCTAAAAGCAACACACCATCCGTTTCCTCTTGTTTAATGATCTGGGTGATATCGCCTAGTTGTTTTTCATCGATTGCAGTCATAATGAGATTGTAGCCTTGTCTTCGGCATTCTTTTTCAACGGCGTCAATTATAGTATTGACAAACCCTGGATTTCCGTCAACTAAAAGAGAATGCTTCTTATATTTAATAAAATTAATGCACTTCTTAGCTTTTACCTCCGGATGATTATTCACTTGATATCCATTCTCCACAAGAATTTTTTCGATTTCCCGACGTCTTTCAGGACCTACTCCTTCCCGGTTGTTTAAAACCAGAGAAACTGTTGCAAGAGAGACTCCTGCTAAATTTGCGATTTCTTTTAATTTGATTTGTTTTTTCATAGCACCACTTCGTAATTTTATTTTTTTATTTTTACCAATATAAGTATATAACGGATCCTAAATAAATGCAAGCTAAAATTTAAGTCATTATTTTACTAAAATAATTTGCGTTATATATAATTAGATTATTTTACCATTTAATTAATAAACTGTTTAATTAAAATAACTAAAATCATAATGCCGGATAATGTCATTAAAAATTGTAATTTATAGTCATAACGCACAAATATATAGTGTTATTGGTAATTAAATGGAAAAATAACTACCTATATACATAATACTATTATACTAAAAACTATTCATTATGACTAAAAATATAACGGAAAATTTTACAAACACTATTGACATCACTAAAATGTTATGCTAATATCATTAAAGATTTAGTAATTTGTTTACTAAAATATTTAAAATTTTATTGATTGGTTAATTACATATCAATTTTAAAGGAGTAACGAAATATGAAAATATATCAAAAGGGTACCGGTGAAAAGTACACGCCTTTCAATCACTATGACATGACGACACAGGTTATTTTTAATCCGGACAGTGGTAGTAAGCATGCCAATATCACCTTATCTACCATAGGGAAAGGTGCAGGCAGCGGGGACGAGGTTCATGAGAATTCCGATCAGATTTTCTACATTATTAAAGGAGAGTTGAAAATCAGTGCAAATGGAAAGCTACTTCATGTTCTGCATGAAGGCGATGCCATTTTGGTGGAGGCGGGAGATGTACACGCTGCAACGAATGATTGCGAAGAAGACTGTGTCTTTTGCTCTATTACTGTGCCGCCATTAGATAAGACACATTAAGAAGCATGAATTCTATGCAATGCAGTGCGGGAGAACTTTTCATTTAGATAAGAACTTTATAAAAATTATTTTATATAAGGAGAGTAATTATGAAAAAAGTAAGTAAACCCTATAGTTTTTCGGCTTTTAAAACGAATGCCGATTTTTCGGCTGCAATGGCGGCTGATGGCTTGGATTTTCCTATTTCGGATGATGTTTCCATCCTAATGGAACCGTTGACTCTAGCCAATGGTCATGTGATTCCCAATCGTATGGTCATTCAGCCTTTAGAAGGTTTTGATGGAACAAAGGAAGGGAATCCTTCAGATTTAATTTTTCGTCGTTATAAACGGTATGCAGAGGGCGGTGCGGGATTAATCTGGTATGAGTCCATAACGGTTGCCGATGACGGCCGCTGCAATCCATTGCAAATGATTATAAAAAAAGAAACGGTCCCAGAAATCAAACGTCTCGTGGAAGAGAGCGACGCAGCAGCAGTCGCTAAATATGGTAGAAGACCCTACAATGTATTGCAATTAACCCATTCCGGACGCCGTAGCACGAATGCAGAGTGGAAATCTACTCCATTAGCGGTTGTTCCCAATCCCTATATTGACCATCATAATTCGATTGACGGACAATCCGGTGAGATTACCTTTGCAACGGACGAGAAGATCGAAGAGATTATTGAAGGCTTTATTCATGGTGCGGAATTGGCAGTGGAATGTGGCTTTGATTCTGTTGATGTGAAAATATGCCATGAGTACATACTTCGTGAATTACTAGCCGCTTACAATCGATCCGGCAAATACGGCGGAAGCTTTGAAAACCGTACCCGTGCAGTTTTTGATATTGTCCATGGTATCAAAGAGCGCTGCGGTAACAAAATTGATATCTGCGTACGTCTGAATGCATATGACTGTATTCCGTGGCCTCATGGCTGGGGAATGAAGCAGGTAGAAGGTGTTATGGAACCCGATCCTGCCGAAGTAATCAAGCTTTGTAATATGCTGGTGGCAGAGGGTGTGGATCTAATCAATCTATCCACTATGCTACCTAGGTATCAACCAACAGGGCGTGGTTATTTGGCCGAGCTTGAAGAAGATGCTGTAATAGAACCCTACAAGGGTGTATATGCATTACTTGATATGACTCATAAAATCAAGGAAGCCGTTCCTGGTGGTACATTCGTCTGTACCGGTCTTACCTGGTTTGAGAACTTCGGAGGTGCTGTTGCAGCAGGAGGTATCAAAGAAGGATGGTTTGATTTGGCAGGCTTTGGTCGCCAAGCGTTTGCGTATCCCGATTTTGCGGAGGACATCATGATGACTGGTAGCATGGTTCGTTCCAAATGTTGTATTACCTGTGATAAGTGCTATGAATTAATTCAAAAGGGGCATGTACAGTCTGGCTGTGTGATTCGTGATCAGGAAATCTATCTGCCGTTATATAGAAAAAATGTGATGAAACAGTAAAATAAGCAGGCTCTATGTAATAAGAAAGGAGAATGTATGAAATATATTAAGTTTAATGGCACCGATCTGACAGTATCTCCTGTATGTCTTGGCACAGTTAACTATGGTACATCCATGCCTGAGAATGATGCAAAGGCTCAAATAAGTAAGTTTCTGGAGGAAGGAGGCAATTTTATAGATACCGCTCATATATATGGCGACTGGGGCAATGGACCTAAGTGCATCAGTGAGCGCGTTATTGGTAGGTGGATCAAGGAAAATGGTAATCGTGACAAGATTGTTCTTGCGACCAAAGGGGCTCACCCTGACTGGGGCTATATGGATATTCCGCGAGTGAATAAAAAATGCATTGAAAAAGATATTGATGAGAGCCTGGAATATTTAAATACAGATTACATTGATTTATATTTCCTCCACCGTGACGATGTAAATACTTCTGTTGCAGAAATCATGGAATGCCTTGATAATGCACGCAAAGCCGGAAAAATTCGCTATTATGGCTGTTCAAACTGGAAGCTGTCCCGTATCAAAGAAGCACAGACTTATTGTAAAGAGCATGGACTTCAAGGATTTAGCTGTAATCAGCTTATGTGGAGCTTGGCGGATATTAATTTTTATAATCTGGCGGATAAAACCTTTATCCTAATGGATGAGGAAACTCGTGCTTATCACGCTCAGACTGGCATGAATGTCATGGCCTATATGTCAATCGCCAAAGGCTACTTTGCAAGCCGCGCAGCTGGTGTTAGTATGCCGTCGAGTATTACTGATGTATACGACAATCCATCCAATTATGCAATTTACGAACTTAGCAAGTCTGTGGTAAAGGAGGGCGAGTATTCCTACATGGATTTGTCTTTCATGTATATTATGGCTGAAAAGCTTTTTCCTTCCGTTCCTATCGCATCTTTTGATCATATGGGGCATCTGGCTGAATGTATTAGCTGTGTTAATAAGAGAATCCCTGAGGATATCATTGAAAGACTTGCTAGACTAAAGAAATTTGTCTACTGGGATTAACAAAGCGGTATTTTAAGCATATAAGGAGTAACTATGAAAGAACAAACTATTTTACAAGGCTATGCATACGCCAAGGAGGTGTATGCAGCTCACGGTATTGATACCGATGAAGCAATCAAAAAGGCCGATTCCATACCAGTTACCATGCATAGCTGGCAGGGCGATGATTTGATTGGGTTCGATGGTACTGGTCAGCTGACTGGTGGAATAGCTACTACCGGTAATTATCCGGGGCGTGCTCGTACAGCAGATGAATTAAGGGCAGACATTACAGAGGCTATCTCCATGATTCCTGGAAATTTACGTATCGGACTGCATTCCTGTCATGCAGAGCCTGGTGGCAGAAAGGTTGATCGTGATTCCTACAGCATTGATTTATTCCAGAATTGGGTTGATTGGGCAAAAGAAAAGTCACTTCAGCTGGATTTTAACCCTACTTTTTTTTCGCATCCTAAAATGGATGGTAATTTCTCTTTGGCAAGTGCTGATGAAGGGATCAGAAAATTTTGGGTGGAGCATGGCAAACGCTGCCGGGAAATCGCTGCTGAATTCGGAAAACAGCTTGGCACACCCTGTATCACAAATTTTTGGATGCCGGATGGATATAAGGACAACCCAGCAGATACTGCCGCACCGCGCCTTCGCATGATGACTTCCTTAGATGAAATTTTTGCAGAGAAGATTGACCCGACCTACGAAATGGATTCTTTGGAAAGCAAGTTGTTTGGTTTTGGCATTGAAAGCTATACAGTTGTCAGCCATGAATTTGCCCTCAGCTACAGTCTTAAGAATCATAAATATTTATGCCTGGATGCAGGTCATTTCCATCCGACAGAATCGATTGCTTCCAAGCTATCGGCAACAGTGCCCTTTGTTGATGGCATAATGCTTCATGTCAGCAGGGGAGTACGTTGGGACAGTGATCATGTAGTCATCTGGGATGACGAATTACAGCATATTATGAATGAGATTATCCATAATGGATACGAAGATAAGGTACATATCGGCCTAGACTTTTTTGATGCTTCCATTAACCGTATCGCAGCCTGGACTATTGGTGCTCGTAATCCGAGAAAGGCTATCCTTAACGCGTGTCTGACACCGCTTAAGGATGGACGAATGGCGGAAAGTGAAGGAGATTATACAACACGGCTGGCACTTTACGAGGAGAATAAAACTTTACCGTTTTCGGCGGTATGGGATTATTATTGTCTAACTGCCGGTGTTCCTGTGGGCAGGGATTGGATCAGGCAGATAAAGGAGTACGAGCTAAAGGTTTTAAGCAGACGTTAGTACAAAGGATAACTTGCAAATTTAAAATTTAAAGGAGCAATAAAAATATGATATCCATAGGAATGTCAACTTGGCTAATTCCGGACATGTACTGGCCGGAGATAACATCTGAAGGTCATTATGTCAGTCATGAATCCATTTGTGTATTGAACACTTCCGAACAGGAATGTAAATTGGATTTTACGCTGTATTATGAGGATCGTGAGCCTATGAATGGCCTTTCAGCTATTTGCCCGTCGAAGCGCACCCAGCATGTTCGAATGGATCGATTGACCGATGCGGAGGGTGTGCATATTCCTCGCGGTGTTCCCTATGCTGCAGTTGTCAATGCTTCCATACCTGTTGTGGTTCAATATACACGCGTGGATACGACCCAAAACGCAAACAGTATTATGACCACGATTGCATTTCCACTTAGCTGAAATACATTTCAGGCTGACTGCCTGATGTGTTTTTAGAAAATGAAACATTCTGTTTCATTTTAAAATATTAAAAAAGGAGAATGTATTATGAAGAAATTACTGTCAGTACTATTAATCTTCGCAATGTTATTTACGGTATCCGGGTGTGGCAAAAAAACACCATCAGGGGGAGATACACCAGCAACAGATGATAAAAATACTGCACCAACACAAGCAGCAGATGCGGGTCAAGCTTCCGGTAAACCTGTTATGGTTGGCTCTGAAGGCAACGTTTCTGCAGATGATTTTGGTTATGATGTAAAGCCAGCAAAGGAATATACCATCGCAGTAGTTGTAAAAAGTGCGGCTATCCCTGTATGGGAATCTCACATCATCGCAGCGAAAAAGGCTGGAGAGAAGCTTGGTGTCAAAATACTGGATTACTCGCCGAGCCAAGCTGATAATGTTGAAGAGCAGAAGAGAATTCTGGAAGATTTGATTACCACCGGTGTTGATGCGGTTGTTCTGGCACCAGCCAATACCGATGCCGTAAAAGGCCCAGTTCAGGATCTGATTGATGCTGGAATTCCTGTTATCTATGATAACACCATGGGACCTTCCGATGTGGATTATCTGACATATGTCGGTATTGATAACAACCAAGCAGGTGTAATGATTGCCGATAAGATGGGTGAATTACTTGGTGGTAAAGGCAAGGTTGTCGTTATGGAAGGAGTTCCCGGACAGGCTACCTCCGACGTGAGAACAAAAGCCTGTGTAGACGAATTTAAAACAAAGTATCCTGATATTACAGTAGAAACCGGTGTTACAAAATGGCTATTCGATGAAGGACGTAAACTTACTGAAGATTATATCACCAAGTGGGGAGACGATCTCAGTGCTATGGTAGCAGTCGGTGGAAATCAGGCAGAAGGTGCAGTTGAGGCTATCAAGGCGGCAGGCAAACAAGGAAAGGTATTAGTAAGCGGTTTTGATGTACAGGAGCCACAGTATACTGCTATTACGAATGGAGACGAGAGCTTCACGGTATCCCAGGGTGTCTATCAGCAGGCATACTTAAGTGTTGTTGCAGCAATTCGTGCATTGAATGGTGAGTCAGTTCCGCGTTCAATCAATTGCCCCATTACCATCATAACGAAGGATAATCTCGCAGAAATGGATGAGCGTCCCGATGCTTTAAAGAAAAAGTAAATAAAATTATGGATGCGGCTGTATCAAATAAACGGTATTAATACGGAAAAAGCTCCGGCTTGCTAGAAATAGAGGATATATAGTTGAAATAGTTGGAGCTTTTTCATCCGTAAAGTTGGTATTTCGTAAATAATAAATTTATGTAAAATCCCTATAAATGTATTCATAAAAAAGGATGAACAAATATGTCAAATGATTATTTATTGGAAATGAACCACATTACTAAAGTATTTCCCGGTGTTAAGGCTTTGGATGATATGAATTTCAATCTCAAGCCCGGAGAAGTACATGTGCTGATCGGCGAAAACGGTGCCGGTAAGTCCACTCTGATGAAAATCCTTGCAGGCGCTCATACTCCCGATGCAGGTGAACTGTTAATCGAGGGCAAAAAAGTAACGCGCTTTAATCCTATTACGGCTCAGAAGAATGGCATTGGAATTATTTATCAGGAATTTAACTTGATACCCTATTTAACCGTAGCAGAAAATATTTTTATTGACCATATGCCTAATAAGGCAAAAGTATTGGTGGATAAGAAAAGGATGCATGTAGAAGCAAAAAAACTTCTGAGTGACATGAAGATGGATGTAGATACACAGGCATTAGCAAATTCAATTCCCGTAGCACAGCAGCAGATGGTCGAGGTTGTAAAGGCTTTGACACATGATCTTAAGATACTCATTATGGACGAACCGACCGCGGCATTATCTGATCGTGAAATCGAGCATTTATTTGAAATTATACGTTCGCTGACAAGAAAAGGAATCGGCGTGATATATATTTCTCACAGATTGCAGGAGATTCCAATTATCGGCGATAGGGTAACAATACTTCGGGATGGTAAATATATCGATACACGGAATGTAAAGGATATTACTACGGAAGAAATGGTAAAGCTGATGGTAGGCCGTGAAATTACTAATCTTTATAACAGAGAGCGGCAAAAACCCGGTGAAATCGCATTGAAGGTAGAGCATTTAAGCTCGACCAAAGAGAAATTGAAGGATATCAATCTCGAGTTGCATCGAGGGGAAATCATAGGCTTGTCCGGACTTGTTGGCGCAGGAAGAACTGAGCTGGCACGTGCATTATTTCATGTAGATCCTTATGATGAAGGCAAAATCTTTATATTCGGTAAGGAAATAGGTAAAAAATGTACGACCTTTCAGGTTATTGAAAGTGGTTTGACTCTTGTGCCGGAGGATAGAAAGCAGCAGGGGATATCTCTTATGCTCCCTATTTCTCACAATATAGTAATGGCTAGTTTGAAAAAGCTGCACCCTCATGGCATGATCCATTCTAAAAAAGAAAAGAAAGTCGTTGATAAATATATAAAGGATATCAATATAATAACCCCATCAAGAGAACAGCTTATTAACAATCTGTCAGGGGGAAACCAGCAAAAAGTTGTTTTAGCAAAATGGCTTTGCACAAAGGGTGATATTATCATTTTTGATGAACCGACTCGCGGCATCGACATAGGTGCAAAAAGGGAAATCTATATGCTGATGAATGAGTTAGTGAAAGAAGGTAAAGCAATCCTAATGATTTCCTCTGAACTCCCGGAAATCATCGGAATGAGTGATAGAATTTATGTTATGAGAAACAGACAAATCGTCAAGGAGCTGAAATCAAGCGAGGCCACGCAGGAATTAATTATTTCCTACGCGATGGAAGGAGCTATCGAGGAGGGAAATCAAAATGAATAAAGTGGGATCGGCTTTTAAACGAATACCTTTCGTTATATGGTTCACACTGCTGTTGATTGTCATATTCAGTTTTATATCCGAGGAGTATCTGTCCTTAAGAAACCTGCTGATCTTATTACAGCAAGGATCCGTTTTGCTTGTTGTGGCAGCAGCTGCCACCTTTGTTATTATCAGTGGCGGTCTTGATCTTTCTCTAGGTGGCGTTTTGACGTTCAGTGGTGTGATGGTTGCTCTGTCATTAAATGCAGGGGTACCCATTCCGGTTGCGATTGTAATTGGGGCATTGGTTGGTTTTGCCTGTGGCGCAATTAATGGCGTTCTTATCTCTTACTGCGGACTGCAACCTTTTATTGTCACGTTAGGTACGCAGGGCCTTTTCTTTGGATTATCACTGGTAGTGACAGCAAAGGTTGGCATTATGGTATCAAATGAATCCTTTGTTATCCTTGGCAGCCTTGTGAATAAAACGATTCCTATGGCCGCCGTCTGCTGTTTGATTATTTTTGTATTTGCCATCGTTGTACAAGACCGCACAAAATTCGGCCGTTATTTATATGCAATAGGCGGGAATGTGGAAGGAGCGCGTTTGTCTGCTATCAATACAAAATTCTGGAAATGGTTTACCTATGCTTTTGCTGGTCTTTTGACTGGACTGGCTGCTGTTATTCTGGTTGCAAGACTTGAGGTTGCAGACCCTCTGGTAGGAACACAGTGGGAATTCCAAGCGATAGCTGCAGCAATACTAGGCGGGACAAGCATGGATATAGGTAAAGGTGACGTGAAGGGGACTATTGTTGGCGTGGCATTACTTACGGTTATGCGCAGCGGTTTAAATGTTATCCGTGTTCCGTCCCTTTGGCAGCCAGCCATCACCGGCCTGATTATTATTTTGGCAATCGTATTTCAGGTTATCATTACCTCAAAGGAGTTGAAAAAATGAGCGAAACAAGAAACAGAAAGACAGTGCATTTGCCCGCTATCTCGATGTCGGTAGTCAGCAGATTGGTGGTTTTGGTTGTAATTATTATTCTCGGCTTTTGTATCGATTCATCTTTCTTAACTATGAGAAATATTAACAACAATGTCTCAAATGCGAGTATTTTAATTATTCTCGGTATTGGACAGACCATAGCTATCATTACCAATGGTCCAGACTTATCTTCCGGGTCGGTAATGACGATATCTGCTGTTATTGCGGCAATTCTTATGAAAAATTATGATGTGAATTTTATTGTTGCCATTCTTATAGCTCTGCTTTGCGGTGCTTTGATAGGTATGTTGAACGGCTATATGATTGCATATGTTGGCATTCCTTCCTTTATTTCTACATACGGACTGATGTGGGCAATCTTTGGTTTTGCGTATGTTCTCCTGAATGGTTATGTACTTTATAGCTTTGGTAGTGCTTTCAGATTCATCGGAAATGGTTCGTTATTTGGTTTTCTTGGAATGCCAATTGTAGTTATGGTGATTATCGCTATCCTTGGTGTACTTTTATTGAGAAAAACCAGTTTTGGAAGAAAATGTTACGCTGTCGGTTCTAATAATACATGTGCAAAAATGTCCGGTATTAACTCCAAAAGGGTTGTTATGGGTGCCTTTGTCCTGAGTGCTGTATTGTCGGCCTTTGCAGGAGTCCTTTTCGTTGCACGTGAAAATGCAGTTCAGGCCGATATTGGAAATGCATATCTACTGCCTGTGCTGGCTGCGGTATTTATGGGTGGCACCAGTCCTGCTGGAGGACAGGGAGGCATATTTGGTACAATTATGGGCGCACTTATCATCACCATCGTTACAAACTGTATGAACCTGCTTGCCGTTCCCTCTGAATGGAGAGAGGCCATTATCGGTATTTTGATTATTACAACGGTTCTTTTAGACACTATAATAAATAAAAGGATTGCCAAACGGCAAACCGAGATATCATAGGTATTTTTGTAAGGGGCTGCCGGTATTGCCACATCAATGCTAAGGCAGCCCCTTATCCATGTCGGACATAGACAAAAGGGCGAGTTATGCAGGAAAAAGATCTTAAATTATACAATATATCTTTAAAAATATCTGTTGTTGCAACAGCATTATGGTCGGGTATCTTGGCCGTAATCCTCAACGATATCATTGACTATTACTCCCTTGAAGGTACAAGGGATGGGCTTATGAGCAGTATGATCAGTATCGGTGCGCTCATAGCCCTTTTAGTTACCATCGTATATCAAGGCAAGTTTAAGAAGACTCAGATTATTATAGTTGGTGGATTCCTTGCTTGTGCCATGTTGATTATACAAGGAATTCCAATCAGTTTTAGCATGTTTCTTCTGGCCTGCTTTATCATGGGATTGGGGCATGGAGCCGTTGATTCCTTTCAAAGCGCATTCCTGGCGGACTTAAACCCTGGTAATACAGCCAGACATATGGGATCGCTACACGGAATATTCGGAATAGGCGGGGTTTTGACACCGATTATTTTACACGCATTGCTCAAACGTTTAGAATGGCGAACAATTTACATTCTTATGGGTATTGTTTGCTTTCTACTGATTGCACAGTTTGCAGTGGTAACCCGTTACATGAAGTCCAGAGTCAGCATTGCTGACCGGATAGAACCCAAACTTACCAAAGCCAGTATCAAAGAATTTTTCGGGAATAAAAGCAGTACGCTACTTCTTTTGTGTATTTTCTTCGGAGCAGCAGCACAAAGCGGTATTATTGTATGGACAATACGGTATGTATCGGTAGTGCTTGCAAGTCCGGAAATCTCAGCGGCGTGTTTAGCTATATTTTGGGCTGCTACCACTGCAAGCCGCTTCGGCACTCCATTTCTTCCTTACCAACCAAGCCGGATTATGGCTTTTGGAGCGTTTGCTTCAGCTATA
>JAEWMT010000034.1 GCA_023393095.1 Bacillota bacterium | reverse complement strand
AGAGGTACACTTGATACTGCAGGCGTTGCTAAGAGAAAACAGGCACGTTCTAAGTACGGTGCTAAGAGACCGAAGGACGCTAAAAAATAATAATTGAAATAAGTCAATTATTAATAAGTTAAACTGTTAAGTGCCGGATTAATTTTTCGTTTCCATTTGATTTGTATTTCTGTGGGTTACAGGTTAATGTGATTGAAAGATCCAATCACAAAGTGAAGGAATAAATTAATTCACTTTGGAAAATTGAAGTTAAACTGAGCACGAACACAAGCAAAATTTGTGAGTACCGTGGAATTAATATCTAATGAACAGAATGCTCATATATGAATGAAAAATTCATAAGGTTTTTAAGTTCATTTGTGATATTTTGTTCGTTAAGAATTGTTAAGGAGGGAAGAACCGTGCCTAGAAAAGGACATATACAAAAAAGAGATGTGTTAGTTGATCCTTTATACAACAACAAAGTTGTTACAAAGCTCATCAACAACATTATGTTAGACGGTAAGAAGGGTACTGCCCAGAAGATCGTATACGGAGCATTTGATAGAATTGCTGAAAAGACAGGTAAGGATGCCGTTGAGGTATTCGAGGAAGCAATGAACAATATTATGCCCGTTCTTGAGGTTAAAGCTAGACGTATCGGCGGTGCAACATATCAGGTGCCGATCGAGGTTAGACCAGATAGAAGACAAGCACTTGCACTTCGTTGGATCACCTTATATACTCGTAAAAGAGGCGAGAAAACAATGCAGGAAAGACTTGCAAATGAACTCATGGATGCTGCTAACAACACTGGTGCATCCGTAAAGAAAAAAGAAGATATGCATAAGATGGCAGATGCTAATAAGGCATTCGCACATTACAGATGGTAAATGATATTATCATTTGATATTATCATTCTTTGTTGAAAGAATTAAGGAGGAATTATCCTTGGCAGGAAGAGAATATCCGTTAGAGAGGACTAGAAATATCGGTATTATGGCACATATCGACGCTGGTAAGACAACACTTACCGAACGTATTCTGTACTATACCGGTGTTAACTACAAAATTGGTGATACTCATGAAGGTACTGCTACCATGGACTGGATGGAACAGGAGCAGGAGAGAGGTATCACAATTACATCAGCGGCAACTACATGTCATTGGACTCAAGAGTTTGAGCACAACAAGATTCCTGGTGCTTTAGAGCATCGTATCAATATCATCGACACACCTGGACACGTAGACTTTACTGTAGAGGTTGAGCGTTCCTTACGTGTACTGGATAGTGCAGTTGGTGTATTCTGTGCAAAAGGCGGCGTTGAGCCCCAGTCTGAGACAGTGTGGCGTCAGGCTGATAAATATAATGTACCTAGAATGGCATTTGTTAATAAAATGGACATTTCTGGTGCAGACTTTTACAATGTTGTTAGTATGATCAAAAGCAGATTAGGCAAGAACGCTGTTCCGCTTCAGTTACCGATTGGTAAAGAAGATACCTTCAAAGGTGTCATTGATTTATTTGAGAAGAAAGCTTACTATTATATCGATGATAAGGGTGAGCAGATTGAAATCAAAGATATCCCTGATGATATGAAGGATGAAGCAGAGGAATACAGACAGGCAATGATCGAGTCTATCTGCGAGACAGATGACGATCTGATTGAGAAATTCTTAGAGGGTGAAGAGCCTACTACTGCTGAATTAAAAGCAGCTTTAAGAAAAGCTACAATCGCAACAGAGATTATCCCTGTTCTTTGTGGTTCCGCTTACAGAAATAAAGGCGTTCAGAAATTACTTGACGCAGTTATAGAATTCTTACCTGCTCCTACCGATATCCCGGATATCAAGGGTATGGACGAGGACGGTAATGAAGTTCACAGAAGATCCTCTGATGAGGAACCTTTTGCAGCATTAGCATTCAAGATTATGGCCGATCCATTTGTTGGTAAGCTTGCTTTCTTCAGAGTTTATTCCGGTACCTTAAACTCAGGTTCCTATGTATTAAACTCTACAAAGAATAAGAAGGAACGTGTAGGCCGTATCCTGCAGATGCATGCAAATAAGAGAGAAGATCTTGATAAAGTATATTCAGGAGATATTGCAGCTGCAGTTGGATTTAAGATTACAACTACCGGAGATACCATCTGTGATGAGAAAGCTCCAGTAATCCTTGAATCCATGGAATTCCCTGAGCCGGTTATCGAGGTTTCTATCGAGCCTAAGACAAAAGCAGGACAGGATAAGATGGGTGAAGCTTTAGCAAAGCTTGCTGAAGAGGATCCTACATTCAGAACTTATACGAATGAAGAAACAGGTCAGACAATTATCGCAGGTATGGGCGAGCTCCATCTTGAGATTATTGTAGACAGACTTCTTCGTGAGTTTAAGGTAGAAGCTAACGTTGGTGCACCTCAGGTTGCATACAAGGAAGGCTTTACTAAGACTGTTGAAGTTGACTCTAAGTACGCGAAACAGTCCGGTGGTCGTGGACAGTACGGTCATTGTAAGGTTCGCTTCGAGCCAATGGATGCAAATGCTGAGAAGACCTACGAATTTGTTAACGCTATCGTTGGTGGTGCTATTCCGAAGGAATACATCCCTGCAGTAGACGCTGGTATTCAGGAAGCTACCAAAGCTGGTATTCTTGGTGGTTATCCGGTACTGGGTATCAAAGCTACCTGTTATGATGGTTCTTACCATGAAGTTGACTCCAGTGAAATGGCATTCAAGATTGCCGGATCTATGGCATTTAAGGATGCGATGCATAAAGGTGGAGCAGTTCTCTTAGAGCCTATCATGAGAGTAGAGGTAACCGTTCCTGAAGATTACATGGGTGATGTTATCGGTGATATCAGCTCCCGCCGTGGTCGTATCGAAGGTTCCGAGGATATCAACGGTACTAAGTTAATCAGAGGCTTCGTTCCGTTGTCTGAGATGTTTGGTTATTCCACAACTCTTCGTTCTAAAACACAGGGTCGTGGCGCTTACTCCATGTTCTTTGCATCCTATGAACCGGTTCCGAAGAACGTTTCAGAGAAGGTTTTATCAGCAAAAAGTAAATAATAAGTAAAAAAGTTTATATCTTAATTGTTTATGCTTGAAAATATTTCTTAGTTGAAATATAATTAAGCGTATGAGGCAATAAAAAACAAGCCCGTAGATACAAATTCTATGTAATTTGTCAATGGCATTATATCATTTGCTAATAAGCATTTAATATTTAAAGGAGGACGTTGTAAAATGGCTAAGGCTAAATTTGAAAGAAACAAACCGCATTGTAATATCGGTACTATCGGTCACGTTGATCATGGCAAAACAACTCTTACAGCAGCAATCACAAAGACTCTTCATGAGAGATTAGGTACTGGCGAAATCGTAGCATTTGATCAGATCGATAAGGCTCCGGAAGAGAAGGCAAGAGGTATCACAATATCCACTGCTCACGTTGAGTATGAGTCAAAGGCTCGTCACTATGCACACGTTGACTGTCCTGGACATGCTGACTATGTAAAGAATATGATCACTGGTGCTGCACAGATGGATGGTGCTATCCTCGTTGTTGCTGCAACTGATGGTGTTATGGCTCAGACGAAAGAGCACATCTTACTTTCTCGTCAGGTTGGTGTTCCTTACATCGTAGTATTCATGAACAAATGTGATATGGTTGATGATCCTGAACTTCTTGAATTAGTTGAGATGGAAGTTAGAGATTTATTAAATGAATATGAATTCCCTGGCGATGATACACCTATCATCCAAGGTTCAGCTCTTAAAGCTCTTGAAGATCCTAACAGCGAATGGGGCGATAAGATTATCGAATTATTCGACGCAGTTGATAGCTGGATTCCGGATCCTCAGAGAGATACAGATAAGCCTTTCTTAATGCCTGTAGAGGACGTATTCTCCATCACTGGTCGTGGTACAGTTGCTACCGGCCGTGTAGAGCGTGGTGTTCTTCATGTATCTGAGGAAGTTGAAATCGTTGGTATCAAAGAAGAAACACGTAAAGTTGTTTGTACTGGTATCGAGATGTTCCGTAAACTCCTTGACGAAGCTCAGGCTGGTGATAACATCGGTGCACTTCTTCGTGGTGTTCAGAGAACTGAAATCGAAAGAGGACAGGTACTCGTTAAACCAGGTACAATTAAGTGCCACAAGAAATTCACAGCTCAGGTTTACGTATTAACAAAAGATGAAGGTGGACGTCATACTCCTTTCTTCAACAACTACAGACCTCAGTTCTATTTCAGAACCACTGACGTAACTGGTGTTTGTAACCTTCCTGAAGGCACAGAGATGTGCATGCCTGGCGATAACATCGAGATGAACATTGAATTAATTCATCCGATCGCTATGGAGCAAGGTTTAGGTTTCGCTATCCGTGAGGGTGGTAGAACAGTAGGTTCCGGTAAGGTTGCTACAATTATTGAATAATTGATACCTAGTATCATAAATTCACCGCAATCCATTATTAGTAATGGGTTGCGGTTTTTTATGTTTTAATTTAGGCTCTTTGTCAAGAATTAAATTAAACCATATTAATTACAAAATTAAGATAATTATTTAACCCCCCTATTTTAGCAAATTTATGCCTGTGATTATCTACAGTTAGATAGAATTAAAACAATATATTCTATATGTATCAAATAATATATTGACGTACATAGAACAACATGTTAGAATATCATCAAACAATAGTTTGAGAGGGGTATACTAATATGGAAGAACAAAAAGTGGGTTATAAATCAATTGTCAAACAAAAGGAATTTATGAAGCTGGTAATAGCGGATGTAATTAATCGTTTCGGCGATTCCATCGACGCTATTGCATTTACTTGGATGGTATATCTGGTGACTCAAAGCGCAGCATGGTCTGCTATTATTTTTGGTATAAACCAAATACCAACAATATTTCTTCAGCCATTTGCAGGTGCAGCAATTGAAGGAAAAAACAAAAAAATTATAATGATTATCATGGATATCATTCGTGGTATTTGTGTTGGTTTTATTGCCACCGCTTTGATGTTGGGAATACTAAATCAATGGATGCTATTAATTGTTACAATTATTATTTCAAGTGCAGAAGCGTTTCGAAGGCCTGCCTCAACAGCAATTTTGCCCAAATTACTGGACAAAAGCTATTATGAATATGGTTTATCCCTCAGTTCAAGCATCTGCAGTATGATAGGTCTTCTGGGGATGGCATTTGCCGGTTTTATTATTGCGAAGCTTTCCATATCAGCGGCTATATACATTGATATGGCAACATTTTTTCTATCAGCGATAATTATAATTACCTTGAAAGTAAACCATGAAAAAAAAGAGAAAGCTAAATTAGCAGTGAAAGAATATATGGAGGTCTTGAAAGGCGGATTTCAATATCTTAAGGAAAATTCAGTACTTCGTTATTTTGTTATTCTGGCAGTGTTTCTAAATGCTGTGCTGGTTCCATATAACAGCCTTCTGGCTCCTATGATAAAGGAAGTCCTGCATATGGGAGGGGGAATGCTGTCCATGCTCTCTATATCACTCACTGTAGGAATGATATTAGGCGCAGTCTTCTATCCAATGATAAGTAAGAAACTGGGAGGATACGGAATAGCTATACTAGGTGGTTATTCGGTCAGCGTTTTTTATATTTCTTTTGTATTGATAGGAAAGTTTATTACCTCGTCACTGCTAACTTATTTTATACTTGCAATGATTGCTGTTGGAGAAGGAATCGCTATTTCACTGTTTAACAGTTTCGTAAGTATAGAATTCGTTAAGAATACCAAGGAAGATTATTTGGCAAGAACATCTGCTGTTCTTGGTGCGGCAAGTGTTTCTGCTACTCCGGTTATATCATTTGCTGTAAGCTTTCTTGCAAGATTTGTATCAACTGTAGTATTATTTATGATAGCAGGATTATTGAATATACTTATTTGTATCGTATTATATAATAAGAAAAAACTGAGTGCTATCATAATAGAAGAACCTAAGGGGGTACAAAATGATGAAGTTATTGGAGATTCAACAACATGTTAACTTGGCAGATGAGGCATTTATGCTACTTTATTATTGGATTAATAATGATGAAATGGAAGCGGCTTTGGATATCTTTGAGGAATACTATCAAACCGATGCTGACAGCTTTCATAAGAAATACAACATGCTGTTTGAAATCTATAAATATGTAAAAGAAAATCTGCAAGTGAAAAAAGATATTCTTGAATATTATTTTAAAACGAGAGAAATAGGATTTAACTGTTATGGAGCATTGGCTTTACTTGGGGATAATCATCAGAAGGATAATAAAGTGGTACCATATGAAGAATGCCTTGCAAATTTAACAGAAAGTCAAAAGGTAAAACAATATGCATTAATTATCAATGGAGAGGAGGCTATGAATTTATCGGAGAAGTTGCAGAACATTTCAGATTTGATATCCTTCATGGAAGCCTCATCATTAGATAAAGAAGTAAAATGGGAAATTATTAAGATCTACTATAACCAGGAAAAGTATTATAATGAAGTTCAAGACATCATTTCAAAAGTAGTCGATATTATAAAAGGTAAGTATTTCAAGCAGATCGCAGATTTAGAACAGGAATTTTACGCTTATTGGACGGAAGTGGAGAATCAGGATGGAATCATTGCTACAATCGATAGCAGGCTAAATATTAAATGGGAAATCAGTGAGAATGGGGTCAGCGTATTACCATTATTGTTTTTACCCTTTAGTGTTATAGTTTCAATTAAAGATAATATAAATACAGTTAAGGACGTTATTCGTATCAGTGTACTATTAGATAAACGAATGGTTGTGGCTGAACGTAAAATAAAGAAGGATGACGTTATTAATGTCGGGAAACTGTTAAGTGATAAGAGTAAAGTTGATATATTGGAATTTGTGGCAAAGAGATCCTGTTATGGAAAAGAAATTGCCAATGAGCTTGAACTATCAACAGCCACAATATCTTATCATGTGAATGCACTTTTAAAAGAAGGATTTCTCAAAGCTGATATCAATTCAAACAAGGTATATTATAGTATTAACAAGGAAAAAATATCAGCCTGTTTGGAAGATATCAAAAACTATTTTATAGGTTTATAAAATTATAAAGGATGACTGGGGAGTCATAAGTTAGATGTATGCACATATTAGTGATTTAACTTATCGATGGCTTATATTATGAAAACCATCATAATAAGCACAGAATTAAGAATATATTCAAATATAATGGAGCCGCTATGGAATAAATCCAAAGCAGCTCCTATACCATGTGATATCAATTTCAATAACATTATTCTTGTTAATTAGCCAAATTAGTATAACCAATATCTTACTTCATGTCGATATATAACTATATTCGATTATACATTAAATCATGGGAAAGTTTGATTCGATAAAAGATAACGGCCGAAAATCGTAGGGTTAGACCGATGATTAAAATCGTAAGAGGTAATCGGCTTAAGAAGCCTTTAATTTCTTCGTTGTAATAATTAATCTGCCAAAGACATATCAATAGTATCATTATAAGATATGCAACTGCGTTGGTTAGATATTTAATTCTTGAAAAATTATATTTTGCTTTCAGAAAGCTAAGCTGAAATGGAATATCCTTAGCGAGATTGCTCAAAAATTTATTATTATACTTAATAGAATAATCCTTTAAGAAAAATACAAAAATCGGTGGAAGAGCATTAAGCATGATCAGTATATAAAGAGATGATACTGCCATCCGCTTTACCCCAAGATAAAATGAAATGAAAGATAAGGTAGCAGTAAAATAATATTTACTTAAGATTAAAGCCTGATACTTTGAGATAATTCGAATTTCATTTTTCATGAGAGACAATTTTGAGTTCATTACGACACTCCTTATTAAACTGTATTTACATTATCCTGTGTTTCTTAAATTAATATATTTGCGTTTACACGTTACATCTATCTGAAATTATAATATACCATTGGTTTGAAAGTAAATACTTATTACATAGAATATGATACTGATCTTCATAAATCGAAGGGTAAAAATGTGATAAGTATATGTATTAATAAAAGATTAATGAACGATTTATAGAAGATTATAAAATTTCCTTTGAAAATTTAGAAAAAACGTATATAATATAAACATGTATGTTTAAGTTGCCGAAGATTGGAAGAAAATATAGACGGTATATTATTTGACTTGGAGATAGATGATTTGTAATTTCATATGAAATATAAGAATATGGGATTGTATTCGGCAAGAAATGAAAGGAGTTTAATTATGTTAGGTAGTGATATTGGAATTGACTTGGGAACAGCCAGTGTTTTAGTTTATATAAAAGGCAAAGGAGTTGTATTAAAGGAACCTTCGGTAGTGGCCTTTGACAGAGACTCTAATAAGATTAAAGCAATCGGCGAAGAGGCTAGATTGATGCTTGGTAGAACACCGGGTAATATCGTTGCAGTACGTCCTTTAAGACAGGGCGTTATTTCTGATTATACAGTTACAGAGAAGATGTTAAAATATTTTATTGCTAAAGCAGTAGGCAGACAAAGATTTAGAAAACCAATTATTAGTGTCTGTGTACCAAGCGGTGTTACAGAAGTAGAGAAGAAGGCAGTAGAAGATGCAACCTATGCGGCCGGTGCAAGAGATGTTCATATTATTGAGGAACCGATTGCGGCAGCGATTGGTGCAGGAATTGATATTTCAAGACCTTGTGGTAATATGATTGTTGATATCGGAGGTGGAACAACTGATATCGCTGTTATTTCTCTTGGTGGAACGGTTGTAAGTACATCGGTCAAGATCGCAGGAGATGATTTTGATGATGCAATTGTCCGCTTTATGAGAAAGAAGCATAATCTTCTGATTGGTGAGAGAACCGCGGAAGATATTAAGATAAAAATTGGTTCTGCATACCGCAGACCGGAATCCGTTTCGATGGAAGTTAGAGGACGTAATCTTGTTACCGGACTTCCTAAGACAATAGCAGTTACTTCAGAGGAGACGGAGGAAGCTTTAAAAGAGACTACTTCCCAAATCGTAGAGGCAGTACACAGCGTTCTCGAGAAGACTCCTCCGGAACTTGCAGCAGATATTGCGGATAGAGGCATCGTATTAACTGGTGGTGGATGTCTGTTATATGGTTTGGAAGAACTAATAGAAGAAAAAACCGGAATTACTACAATGACAGCAGAAGATCCAATGACTGCCGTAGCAATTGGAACTGGCAAATTTGTTGAGTTTCTTGCCGGTAAAAGAGACTAAAGCTTTAATTCGATAATATAGGGCAATGATACCATTGCCATTAGCACCTATATTTCAGTACACTTATTGCAAATGATAAATTAACAGAAAGAGGTTGAAGGTATGGTAAGAGGATTATACACAGCATATACCGGTATGGTGAATGAGCAAAACAGACTGGATATTATTGCAAACAATCTAGCAAATGCTGCAACTGTCGGATTCAAGGAAGATAATTCAACAAGCCAGTCCTTTGATGATTTGCTTACTATTAAAATTAGAGATGGTTCGGAGCCTATCAATAACCGAGCTATTGGAACAATGAGCTTGGGTGTAAAGATGGGAGAGTCTTATACAGATTATAAACAGGGTTCCCTAAGACAAACCGCCAATAATTATGATTTAGCTCTTGAAGGTGATGGATTCTTTACTCTTTCTGTAACGGACAAAGCAGGCAATGTAAGTACAAACTACACACGAAATGGATCTTTTACCATGACAAAGGATGGTCATATCGTGGATGATGATGGTAACTACCTGATGGGAGAAAGCGGAGTAATTGTGGTTCCCACAGATGCTGCTGATGTTGTAGTTGATCAAACAGGAACGGTCTTTGCGGACGGTGTTTTAGTAGATAAGATTAAAATAACGGATTTTCAGGATTATAATTATTTGTCCAAAATAGATGATACCATGTACCGTGCACTGGACGGAGCAGTAGAGAAGACTAGTAATTCATCAATACAGCAAGGCTATACAGAACAATCCAATGTTAATGTGGTATCCGAGATGATAGATATGATTTCTGTAACCAGAGCCTATGAAGCAAATCAAAAAGCTATAAAAACAGTAGATCAGACCTTAGAGCTTGCAGTAAGTTCTGTTGGTAGAGTATAGAAATTTTTGAATTCAACACTTAGATTAACGAATATAAAAGTTCTATGATAAACGATTTTATATAAAATAGCTTTCAGCTATCGTATTGGAGGGATAACATATGTTTCGATCCTTATGGACAGCAGCATCGGGTATGACAAATCAACAAATCAATGTTGATACCATTTCTAATAATATCGCAAATATTAATACAGCAGGTTACAAAAAGGAAAATGCTGAATTTAAATCTCTTTTATACCAGACGATACAGGATCAATCCTATGATAACAATGGCAATCCGAAGCCCTCAGGGATTCAAGTTGGTCTGGGTGTAAGGAATTCAGCAATTTCATCTAAATATACGCAGGGAACAATCGCCGAGACGGATAATGATTTTGACCTTGCAATTGATGGAAAAGGCTTTTTTATGATACAGAAGCCTGATGGAAGTGTTGCATTTACCCGTAGTGGTAATTTCCAGATGGCTAATGATATTAGAGGACTAACTCTTGCTACTTCAGATGGTAATCCAGTATTAGATACGAATGGACAACCTATTGTGATAGACAATACTTATGATGCAGCAAATATCATTATTGATCAAAGTGGAAGAATATTCTACAAGCAGGTAGAAACAGTGAATGACAATACGGATACAACGGATCAGACTGGCGCAACCACTAATACAACAACTACAATGATAGATCTAGGCATCCAGATAGGCGTTGCTCAGTTTAACAATCCCAATGGTCTGGTAAAATCAGCAAACAGCTTGATGTTATCATCGGAAGCATCCGGTGAGACTCGTCTGGAAGCAACCGACATTTCAATAACTCCTAGTAAAATCAAGCAGGGGTATCTGGAAGGATCGAATGTACAGGCGGTAGATGAGATGGTCAATCTGATTGTTGCTCAAAGAGCATATGAAATGAATTCTAAAGTTATAACTGCAACGGATGAAATGATGCAGCAGGCGAATAACTTAAGATAGGATTAATTTTACTTAACAAACAAAACTCGAGCAAAAAGCATGATAGAATATTTACACTCGTTTTTGAAAGCCGCAAGCGGCATTACGGAGGATATTATGGATATGTCGATTGGTTCAAATAGCATTAATTCATCAATGTTCGGTACGATAAACAATGATTCTAAGACGAACAGTCTTGAATCAACATTAAAAAACAGTAATGCGTCCGATAAACAATTAATGGACGCCTGTAAAAGCTTTGAATCCTATCTGCTTGAACAGGTTTATAAGAGCATGGAAAGTACAGTTGATAAAAGCGAAGAAGAGAATAATGATTATCTCAAACAGTTTGGGGACATGCTTTATGAGAATTATGCAGATCTCACTGCTAAGAATCAGAGTACTGGAATCGCGCAGACTCTTTATGATTCCATGAAGCGTAATTCTTAAAATATTGTAATTGCAAGTATTGAGTATATGATAAGCATTTTGCTATTACGTAATGTTATTAAATTAGATTGACCTAAAATGTCATTTCAAACTAAAATCCTTTTTATTAGGGGTAAAGGTTTAGATGACATTTTTTGCTATAGATCTGACCGGAGGCTGTCATGTCGGAAATTGTAGAAGGATATATAGAACGAATTATATATCGGAATAATGAAAACGGTTATACCGTATTAAGCCTGTATTCTGATGAGGAGGAAGTTACCTGTGTAGGAAGCTTTCCTCTTATTAGTGAAGGGGAATATATTAGGGCGATGGGAAGCTATACTGACCACGCTGTCTATGGGCAGCAGTTTTTGGTAGAAAGCTATGATATGAAGGAGCCTGACGATATTTTCTCTGTGGAGCGGTATTTAAGCTCCGGCGCAATCAAAGGAATCGGTGCGGCTCTTGCCGGTAGGATAGTGAAGAAGTTCAAGGAGGACACTTTTCGAATCATAGAAGAGGAGCCTGAGAGATTATCTGAAATTAAGGGAATCAGTGAACGTATGGCAAGGGATATTTACCGTCAATTTGAAGAGAAGCGGGATATGCGTAGTGCCATGCTGTTTTTGCAACAATATAATATTACAGGTAATTTGGCAGTAAAAATATATACCGAATATGGACAGAGAATGTATGAGATATTGAAGGATAATCCTTACCGTCTTGCTGAAGATATAGCCGGAATAGGGTTTAAGACGGCCGATGAAATTGCAAGAAGGATTGGAATAGGGAATGATTCCGACTACAGAATTAAGGCAGGTGTTTTATATGTATTGTTGCAGGCGACCAATGAGGGACATGTATACCTTCCAGAACCGGAACTAATTAAGAGAGCGAAAGCACTTCTTTTAACAGAGGAAGAAAGTGTAATAAGGCAGCTGACAACTCTTAGCTTTGAGAAGAAAATAATTATCAGAGAATCAAAAGAAGATAGGCTCATATATGCATCGGTCTATTATTATATGGAGCTGAATGTTTCACGAATGCTCCATGATTTAAATATCCGTTATGAAACTGATTATGAAAAAATAAGAAAACGTGTAGCAGCAATCGAAAATCAATTTAAAATTGAACTGGAAGAACAACAGAGAATTGCTGTAACAGAAGCAGTGGGTAGCGGTTTTCTAATTATTACCGGAGGGCCTGGAACCGGTAAAACAACAACAATTAATTCAATCATCAAATTCTTTGAATCTGAAGGGATGGATATCCTGCTTGCAGCTCCAACTGGAAGAGCTGCAAAACGGATGACGGATACAACGGGTTACGAGGCTAAAACCATTCATCGGTTACTTGAGCTGTCAAAAATGAGTGATGATCAGGAGAATAAATTTTCCTTTGAGAGAAATGAAACAAATCCTCTGGAGACGGATGTTCTTATTATTGATGAAATGTCCATGGTGGATATCACTCTCATGCATGCTTTTTTAAAAGCCGTAACGGTTGGTACCAGATTAATTCTGGTAGGAGATGTAAACCAGCTTCCAAGCGTCGGCCCCGGTAATGTATTAAAGGATATTATTGATTCTCACTGCTTTAATGTTGTTAAGCTTTCCAAAATATTTCGCCAGGCAGCAGACAGTGATATCATCGTCAATGCACATAAGATCAATGATGGAGAGCAGATTAGGCTTGATAATAAGAGTAGGGATTTCTTTTTCTTAAAAAGGACTTCCGCAGATGTAATCTCTGCAGTTACTATAAATTTAGTAAAAAATAAACTTCCGGGTTATGTAAATGCTACGCCGTTTGACATACAGGTATTAACTCCGATGCGAAAGGGTGAGCTTGGTGTGGAGCGTTTGAATCAGATTCTACAGCAGGCACTTAATCCACCTTCGAAGGACAAACGTGAAAAGGAATATCATGAGCAGATTTTCCGTGAGGGCGATAAGGTAATGCAGGTTAAGAATAACTATCAGATCACTTGGGAAACCCATAATAAGCTGGGGTATGCGACTCAGACAGGAACTGGTGTGTTCAACGGGGATGCTGGTAAAATCAAGGAGATTAACCTGTTTTCAGAGCGCTTACTAGTGGAGTTTGATGACTATCGTCTGGTGGATTATGGTTTTAGTCAACTGGATGAGCTTGAGCTTGCATATGCTGTTACAATTCACAAATCACAGGGAAGTGAATATCCTGCTGTCATTCTACCTATCCTTGATGGTCCTCGGCTTTTATTTAACCGGAATCTATTATATACAGCCGTAACCAGAGCAAAGAGCTGTGTTACCATAGTAGGAAGCGAAACCATGTTGCAATTCATGATTGATAATAAAAGTGAGCAAAGCCGTTATTCCGGCTTATGTGAACGAATCAAGGAAATAACTTGATAGTTATTCTTTAACGTATTTTAGCGTTTCCATCCCTTCTTTGATCAGCTTGCCAAGATCGTGATTATGAGCCCTGCACATTCTCTTTAATCCGAATAATTTATCAGGATCTTTACTGATCAGATTTATTCCATACTGGCAGGAGAGGGTGGCCTTATAACCTAACTTTTTAAGAATTTGTTCTGAATTATTATTATATTTTCCATAGGGATAAGTGAAGGTATTTGGAATAATTCCAGTCATATGTTCTGTCTGGGATTGGAATTTGGTCACATCCTCAGTCAGCATCTGCTCATATTGGGATAGCGATTCATTTTTCTTTTGTCCGCTGCCATATCTTCCGTTAATGACTTTATGCATATTGTAGGTATGATTTTGGATTTCGACAAGGCCGGATTCTGCCATTTCATTGATTTGAGTCCATGTCAAATGGGAGTAATTAATATTTTCGTCGTGTACCTTTGAAAAATCATCCGTACTCTTACCTACGATGGATAATACAATTTTCATATTATATGTTTTCAGTAGAGGATAAACATATTTATAAGTACTTAAATACCCATCATCAAAAGACAGAATGATGGGATTTTGGGGAAGCTCTTTATCGTTATAAACGTAATCAATTAAATCTGACATAGTAATCGTGTTATAATTACTCTTCTGCAGAAATTTCAGATCACTTTCAAATTCAAGTGGGCTGATTACATCCTTGCCAAATCGGTTATTGATTACCTGATGGTACATGATGATTGGCACGCGGATAGCTTGCTTACTCGAGGAAACAGCATATATTTCTGTTAAATTCTTTGTTATAGATATACCCAGCAAGGCAAAGATTAGTAGAAATACAACGTTTTTGATTAAATTTTTATGCTTTAGCAAATCTTTCATTGAAATCACCTGAACTAATTCATATGATATAATTATATGTTGTTGTTCAGATAATATTTGTTTTGATTGCCGATTCTAATTTATTAGTGCATTTTAATGGAAAATAAGGTATAATTATTTGAAAAGGATAAAAAAATATATATTAGTATAAATAAGTAATTGCGAAACTCATAAATTATAGATATTATATACACAGCAAATACTATTTCGTAGCGAAAGTAAAGTGTTAATACACTGAAACCGAAGGAAGCGATGGAGCCGAGAAATATTTATCTGCTGTGTATATTATTACAAAGATAATATAGTTACGAAATTACCTAATGTAATATAAAAACTTGGAGGAAATTACTTTGGCAAATACAACTTTAGTGATTATGGCAGCAGGAATGGGTAGCAGATTCGGAGGAATTAAACAGTTGGAGCCAATAGGTCCTGGTGGTGAGATAATTATGGACTATTCAATATATGATGCAATGAAGGCCGGATTTAATAAGATAGTAGTTATTTTAAGAAAAGACTTAGAAAAAGATTTTAAAGAGGTTATTGGAGACAGAATTGAAAAAATAGTTGATGTAGAGTATGTCTTCCAGGAGTTAGAAGCTTTGCCGGAGGGCTTTGAGAAACCGATAGAAAGAACGAAGCCGTGGGGAACAGGACAAGCAGTACTTTGTTGCAAGGACGTAGTAAAGGAACCCTTTGTGGTAATTAATGCGGATGATTATTACGGTAAGGAGGCATTTAAAATTGTATATAATTTTTTAAATGACACTACCCATAAGGCCACTGAATATTGTATGGCCGGATTTATTCTTGGCAATACCTTGAGTGAAAATGGGTCAGTAACCCGTGGTGTTTGCAAAGTAAATGATAATGGTAAATTGGTTGATATCGTTGAAACCTCCGGTATTGTTCCGGAAGGGGATCATGCACTTGCTAAGAACAGCGCAGGGGAAGATATTCGTATTGATTTAGACAATGTGGTATCAATGAATTTTTGGGGTTTCAAACCGGAGTTATATAATGCGCTTGAAAGTGGCTTTACTGAATTTTTATCAGGAATCGATAAAAATGAGCTTAAGAAGGAGTACTTGCTCCCTACAGTAGTCGATGATCTGGTGAAGGCGGGTAAAGCGGAGGTTTCTGTTCTTAAAACTTCAGACCGTTGGTTTGGAGTAACTTACAAAGAAGATAAGGATGCAGTAGTTAGGTCAATCAGAACATTAATTGATAAGGGAGAGTATCCTTCCAAACTATTTGCTTAATAGAATAGGGGTTTTACGTTGTTTCAGTCAATTCTAGATATCATTTATCCGGTTCGATGCCCGATATGCGGTGAAATAGTTATTCCAAAAGGGGAAAGAATATGCTCCTCCTGCAAGGAAAAGCTGCCTTATGTCAGGGAGCCGAGATGTATGAAATGTAGTAAACCATTAGAACTGGAAGAAAAGGAATATTGCAGTGACTGCGAGCACAAGCAATATCACTTTGACAAAGGATTTTCAGTTTGGGTTTATAATGATGATATGAGGCATTCCATTGCTGAATTTAAATATCATAGTAAAAAAGAATATGCGAAGTTTTATATCGAAGAAATAATAAGAATTTATGGTAAAAGTATATTAAAGCTATATCCTGACGCTGTAGTACCGGTTCCGATACATCGGAGTAAATATTTGGAGCGAGGGTATAATCAGGCAGACATACTGGCCAGAGGTGTTGGAAAGGCTCTTGGAATACCGGTGTTATCCAATTTGCTTATTCGAAATAAAAAGACTTTACCACAGAAAAAATTGAGCGATAAAGAACGACGAAAGAACTTGGAGAAAGCATTTGAAATTAATCAGATGGAAATGAACTGTGATAACAGGAAAATTGCTAAGGTCTTACTGGTAGATGATATCTATACAACAGGCAGTACAATCGAAGCATGTACTAATATATTAAAGCAGAATGGTATTGATGAGGTATATTTTCTTGTAATATGCATAGGAAAAGGCTTTTAAGGAGGCAATTAATATGGATGTAAGAAATTGCAAGGGGTGTGGAAGATTATTTAATTATTTGTCTGGTCCCCCGTTGTGTCAGACTTGTGTAGCAGCTCTGGATTCAAAATTCGAAGTAGTAAAGGAGTATATTTATGACAATCCAGGGGTAGGGATGCAGGAGGTCTCTGAGGAACTGGAAGTACCGATTCCTCAGATAAAGCAGTGGATACGTGAAGAGAGGCTGTCCTTTACTGAGGATTCCATGATTGGCCTTGAATGTGAAAGCTGCGGGGTATCAATAAGAACCGGTCGTTTTTGCAAAGCTTGCAAGGATAAACTAGCTAAAGGCTTAACCAATCTATATCCGGAAGAAAAACCGGTTGAGCCTCAGAAAGAAACTCGTGAAAAGCCAAAGATGACATTTTTGAAGGATGGTGTTAAAAGGGAATTATAACTCTTCAGTCAGGTGCATTTATAAAAGCCGGATCCCATCGTCGGTTATTGTAATTGCACCTGATTTATATAATTTGCCGATTGCTCTTTTAAAAGCATTTTTACTCAGCTGAAATTCATCCTTAATCTCATCCGGTGATGAGCTGTCGTTATACGGCATAAATCCACCGGATGTTTTTAATTTTTGTATAATTATTTCGGAATCAGATTCCATCTGTAGATGAGATTTATCTCGAAGGCTAAGGGTTAACTTACCGTCATCACGTATACTTATCACGCGAGCCTGTACAGTGTCGCCGATTTTAAGAGAGGTAAACAGCTCATTTTTTGGCAGCATCGCAGAGTATTTATAATCTACAGCTATAAATACACCAAAGGATTCCAATTCCTCATATACGATACCGGTTACCGTATCATCCTTCTTATATGGGGACTTAGAAGAAAGCAAATGATAGACCTTCATCGTTGCACAGAGGCGGCTGCTTTTATCAACATACAAAGTAATTAATACTTGGTCGCCCTCTTTAACCTTAGCTGTTTGCTCTTTGTAAGGGAGCAGAAGGTCTTTCATCAATCCCCAGTCAAGAAAAGCACCAATTTTACAAACTTCCTTTACCCTTAAAACGGCCAGTTCGCCTATGGTAACAGGAACTTCTGCCGTGGTGGCTATAATACGGTCTTCTGAATCTTTATAAATAAAAACATTGATTAAATCTCCAAGGTTAGTTCCCTCCGGGACTTCCTTAACAGGGAGCAGTATAGTGTTCTTATCATCTCCCGCCGGTTCGGAAAGAAATAATCCGAATTCTGCCTTCTTTGATACCTTTAGTTTTTGGTATTTACCTAATTCTATCATATATAAGTTCCTTTCAAGAATAAAATCTATAGATTAATATGTCTTATATTTTTTCTTTTATTATTACCATTCATTTATCTGATTTATTATTCGTTAAATTCGATTACGGAGTAAGGTTTACTATCTCTATTCGCCAGTATAACTTTAATACAGCCGGATTCTTCAGAAATTAGAGGTATGATAATATCCCCCAATACAGCCTGCATCCTATACTCAACTCTCATGGTACTTACACAGAAATCCGCAGGAAGATAATTCTCAGCCATCTTAACGTATTGTCCATTATTAACATGATTATATGAATCAATATTTGTTTTTTTCACTAAGAAGGAGGGATAGGATATCAAGCGATCGGGAATCTCTATCTTACGCTGCACCTGTTCCATTGGGTAAGGAGGTTCTAGAGTATAACCTGCATTATCCTCCGGAACTTTCACCGGTTTGCCGGTTGTGGTATCTAAATAAACCCAGATAGAATTTGCCGCAGCGATTATCTCATCTTTTTCGTCCTTCATTAAAAAGTTACGGTAACCGTAAAATCTCTTAAAACCATAAGGCCAGGTTCCTACGGTAATATTTTCACCAAGTCCGGCAGGATGGTATATTTGCAGCTGCCAGCTATTTAAAAGCCAGACCCTGTTTTTGGAACTCAAATAAGAAATACCCAAATTTAAATCCTCTGACTGAAAGGTACTGCAATCTTGAAAATAATTTATAATGGAAGAACATGATAAGGCGTTCTTTGGATGATTTAATTCGGTAAATCTAACCCGGCTATTAAAACTGTACATAATAATGCCTCTCATAAGTTATTGAATTGGATTAGGGAGTAAAAGAATTTTACACCCAAACCATTATTTAAAGTATAACATTAATTAACAATAATAAATAGTACTTTTTATTCTGTAGGTAACTTTTTATGCTTTTGTGGAAAAATGCTGGAATTATTATTTTTTATTTGATATAATAGGCTTGTTTGAAAGAGGAGGGATAATTAATTGGACTCGATAGAGTATTATAATCAGAACGC
>JAEWMT010000133.1 GCA_023393095.1 Bacillota bacterium | reverse complement strand
AGGTGACTAAAGTTGAAGGAAAAAATCGAGCGTTTTTCAATAGGTGATTTTGAATATGAGCTGCCTTTTCTTTGTCTGTCCGAAGAGATAATTAATATATCGGTAGAGGCGGGTAAAGTCTATGAAGGAAGCTTTTCGATAAACAACAGCCAGGAAAGGAGTATAAAAGGTATTGTATTCTCTTCCTGCAGACTGGTGAAACTTCAGGACACCTCATTTACGGATGTTTCTAATATCATAAGCTATCAATTCAATGCGACGTATCTGAAAGCAGGAGATGAAATCCAAGGGGAATTTAACATAATAAGTGATATCGGAGAATTATCCGTACCATTCTTGGCTCAAATTGAGGCTCCTTACTGTGAGACCTCTATGGGAAAAATTAGAGACTTATTTCAATTTACCAATCTTGCCAGAATGGATTGGTCTGATGCGAAGAGGGTGTTCCGTTTGGAGGATTTTGAACAAATTTTCCTTACAAATGAACCAAGGTTTCAAATGGTTTACCGAAATCTTATCAAGAGTATCTCTACCAGCCAAGCACTGGAGGAATTTCTAGTTACCATTCGTAAAAAAAACGCAATACATCTTGAAATGGATAAGACTGAGGCAGAATATCATGTTGTAGATGATAAAATAACTGGCAAACTGACCTTGACAAAAAATCAATGGGGATATGCCGAAATTAGAGTAAGTACGGACTCCCCCTTTATCCAGCTGGAACAAAAATTCTTATGGGCTGACCGTTTTATCGGAAATACCTATCAGATTACATATATCATAGATCCACAGTATCTAAGATACGGTAATAATTTTGGACATATCTGGATCAAGACTGCTCATCAAACGCTGACACTTAACATTGTTTGTAAATATATGAGAGCAGAACATAAGACATCGAATCATCGCTTAAAGCAGAAATATGAAACAGATTTGACGGATATTTATTTGAGCTTTCGACTGAACCGAATTGGATTTTCAGAATACCTAGACGCTACCGAAGCAATCATTGCAAAATTACCAGGTCCTGAGGTTAGTTATCTTAAGGATCTGATGAAAACCTATCTGGCAATTGTATCAGGTAAAAATCACATTGCAGAAGAGCTTCTTTCCGATTTTGCCAAAGAAGAATTGCTCTTAAAGAAATCGTCGGTTCTTGAATACTGTGCTTACTTATATCTTAAGGCATTATATTATAAAGATGAAGCTATAGTTTCAAATGCTTTCGACACGATCAGAAAAATATATTCAAACGGACATCCTGATTGGCGAATTTTATGGTTCTTACTCTATACGGATAAACGTTATGAGAAGAATAGAGCAAGTAAGCTATCAGATATCAGGGAACAGTTTAATCTGGGTTGCAAAAGTCCGATCTTATATTATGAGGTTGTCAGTATCTTTAATGAAGAACCATATTTGCTACGGGAACTAACCGATTTTGAAATACAGGCACTTAATTTCGGAATAAAGAACTGGATTGTGTCAATGGAAACTGCCAAACAATATACTTACTTGGCGGGCAAGATAAAAACCTTCAAACAGGTAGTTTTTAATACCTTAGTGAAGCTATATGATGAATTTGATAACCAGGAAATTCTATCGGTTATCTGCAGTATGCTGATTAAAGGAATGAAAAAGTCTGAAAAATACTTTGAATGGTACCGGCTTGGCGTAGAAGCCCAATTACGGATTACAGAATTATATGAGTTTTATATGCATTCAATCAGTGACTCAATGCAGGACAATATTGCTCAGCCCGTTCTCTTATATTTTATTTATAACAGCAGTCTTAGTGATAAACAAAAGGCATTTTTGTATGCAAGTATTGTAAAACATAAAAATGACAACGAATCGATCTACCGATCTTATTATAAGAAAATTGAGGTCTTTGTCCTGAAAATGCTGGAAGGACATTATATCAACAGGGATATTGCTATTTTATATAAAGAGTTTTTCCGTGGAAATACATTAGACCCTAATATACTTACGCATTTGCCTTATGTTATGTACCGCCATGAAATAATCTGTAATAACCCTAATATGGTAAGTGCTGTAGCAATTCATAAAGAGCTGGGAACGGAAGAATACGTAGGGCTAACTGACGGTAGAGCTTATTTAGATATTTATACAGGTAATTCGGAGGTTTTCTTAATTGATGCCTTTGGTAACCGATATGCTGATTCGATTAAATATACCATTCACCCGCTTATGAATCCGGAAGACTATGAGGATTCCTGTGTGGATCATAGTGATCATCCTTTTGTATTGTTACATTTGTTTCATCATTATCAGAACTATCGGATTTTGCATAACAGTGCTATTGAATTAAGAAAAAGGGTTCTCATGATTGAGGGACTGTCCAAAGAATTTATAACCGATTGTTATCAGATTTTAATAGATTATTATTATGAAAATTATAATTATGATTTACTGGAACACTATCTTAAATTAATTGATCTGAATTTAATTCGAAGGGAAGAATGGGCCAAATATATAGAAATTATGCTTACCAGGGACTTATATACAAAAGTTCTTGATGCCTTGGAGAACTACGGATTTGATGGAGTGCCGATCAACCGTCTGGTTAAACTGTGCTCGGGCTGGCTTAAGACCTCAGAGTCTGAGAAGAGGTCGGATACGATAGTAACTCTCTGCTATTATGTATTTGCACAGGGTAAATATGATGAAGTAATACTTAGATATCTTATCAATTACTATCATGGATCTACTAGGGATATGCATCGACTGTGGCAAGCAGCTAGGGGCTTTGATATGGAATGCCACAATTTAGAAGAGCGCCTTCTATCCCAAATTCTGTTTACAGAGGAGTATCTTGAAAATTCTTTTCAAGTATTTAAAACCTATTACAAAGAGGTTACGAATTATCTGTTAGTAAAAGCATATCTGTCTTTTTGTGCATATCGTTATCTAGTTCATAAACAGGTTATTGATGAGGGCATTTTCCTTATCATCAAGCATGAACTCTTCTATGAAGAAAATGATGTCTGTTTATTGGCTTGGCTGAAATTTCATGCTTCGGATAGCTCATTAGCAGAAAGTGAACGAGTATTTGCAGAATATAATATTCAGAGACTTGTAAAAAAAGGAATTATACTCCCGTATTTTACGCAGTATAGAAAGATACTATCTTTACCGGAACGGATTTTGGATAAATATATCGTAAGCTATCGTGCTGATCCGAAAAAGCGGATTTTTATTCATTACCGGTTAGCAGACAATAGTAACCAAGAATATATTACAGAACGTTTGCCGAATCGCTTTATGGGAATACATACGAAGGAATTTGTTATATTCTACCACGAGGAGCTGCAATATTATATTACAGAAGAGTTCGAGGAAGAAACGATTTTCACAGAGAATTTCAATGTCAGATATGAATGCGATACACCGGAGGATGAATCCAACTATAGTCTAATTAATCAGATGCTTATGGCTCAGGAAATAAAGGATGAGAGTAAAATGCTTGACCTGATGAAAAACTACGCGAAGATGGAATTTATGATATCTTCATGCTTTAAGCAGATTGATTAAGATAAATAATTCGGAAAATGTTATGGAGGTAAAAATCAATGGACTCCCCTAAAAAATTAATTGTTGGATATGATTTATGTGAAGATTTTACACAAATCAGCTGCTTCAGTTATAAAACGATGGAACCAATTCCTATCAGCATACGGGAAGGGGAAGACTGTGGTATGATACCCACCGTACTGGGAGTGAAATCGGAAACAAAGCAATGGATGATCGGAGAAGAAGCTATTGCATGTGCTGCTGGCGGTACCGGAGTTATAGTGGATCATTTTCTGGATAAAACTCTTTCGGAGGATGAAATCGAAATATATGGTCAGAAGTTTAGCGCAATTACCTTACTCGAAAAATATATTAGAAAAACATTGACATTAGTTAAGAATTATTTTCCCACGGAGCAGATCACCAGGCTTGTTGTAACAGTCCGGGAAACCGATCCGACTTATGTGGATAAAATATATAAAGCTTTAAGTTTACTGGGGCTTAATAGGGATCGTGCTATAGTTATGAACCATGCAGGAGTCTATTTATATTATGCTCTATGCCAAGATAAATCTCTTTGGATGAATGATGTAGGTTTATTTGATTTTAGCAAGGAAGGATTATATTTCTATCAGATACATATCAACCGTAGATCAAGGCCGATGATAGCAGGATTAATAAAGAAGGATTATTCTGATCAATTAAATATCGCAATGCTAAAGGAAAAGGGCATAGATCCTGCATATATCTTTGAAAATACGGCGAATAATGCATTGTATAAACAAATTATATCAACGATTTATTTTACGGGAAACGGTTTTATGGGTAATTGGGCTGAGGCTGCCATTAAAAACCTATGTATTGGAAGAAGAGTCTTTGTGGGACAGAATCTTTATACCAAAGGTGCCTGCTATGCTGCTAAGGCGCTCTCCGGAGATCAAGATCTGGATGATTTTATATTACTGAATGATGATATGATTACCAGTTATGTCTCTGTAAGGGTATACTGTGATACTGAATTCAAGGATATTCCGATTGCGAAGGCCGGTGAGAACTGGTATGAGGTGGATGGAAGTATTGAAGTGATACCCGAGGAAAATGCAGAGCTTGAAGTTACCGTTAATAACATTATGACCAGAGATATCAACCGAATTTTGATACCGATCAATCAGTTTCCTAAGCGCCCGGACCGTTTAACCAGATTAATAGTAAACGTTGTTTGTAAGGATAAATCATCCGGAATTATAACTATAACCGATCTAGGATTTGGAGAACTATATCCGGAAAGCGGTCAGACTATTGAGCATATGATTGAATTATAATGAATTAGAAGGTAAAACAGCAGAATGGAGGTAGTGATGGGGAAACTGATACTATGCAGTGGTGCAAGGACAACAAGACCATATGTATTTACACCGGCAGGAGTGAGAATCTATTCGATAGAGGAGCTTTGTTACTGCCTGTATCATCATGTCCATTTAATTGAAGAAGATATATTATGTGATGCATTATTTGATTTTATCGACATGGAGCTGAAACTGCCAGAAAGGGCAGAGAAGCTTCGCCTTCTAAAAAAGCAAAACGCCGATGTTAAGACAATGGTAACTGTTATTCTATGCAGTGCCGATTATTATACGGAAAATGAGATTAAGCATTTACTTAAAATATTAGATGAGGTTATCGGTATGCCTATGGTGAAACGAAGCTGCATCAAAGCAGCTAATTATCTGAGAGAGCACCAGTATACCAAAGCAGCTTCCCAGTATGAGCGTATTATAAATTCGAAGGAGGCAACGGAACTGACTCCTGAGGAATATGGAGATTTATACCATAATCTTGCAGTTGCAAAGCTACATATTACCGGACTAAAGGAAGCCTCCCAGCTTTTCTTACAGGCATATGAACGTAATCATAGCGATGAAAGCCTGAAACAGTATCTGTATACATTATATCTGATTGATAATAAGGAAGAGTACAAGAAAAAGGTGGAAGAGTATCAGATTGGTGAGCAGCTTGATTACAGTATCAGGGTATATTTTGATGAAGTGGAGAGAAACGCTGTGGATTCTGATAGTTTACATAAAATAGATGAGCTCGAGGATCTAAAATTACAAGGTAAAAAGGAAGAATATGATAAGAAGATAAAAGAAATCATTGACATGTGGAAGAAAAAAGTAAGGCAGAACTGATAAGCGAGAACTGAAAAGATAGCGAAATAATTTGTGAAAAACTTTGAAGAGATAAAAATAAAGAAGAGATAAAGATTAAGAAGAGGTAAAGATTAATAAGAGATAAAGATTAATAAGAGATAAAGATGAGACATAGAAAAGTCAAAGAAAAAGTCATGAAAAGATAAAAGAAAGATTAGAAAGGTAAAGGAACGATATAAGAGAAATATAAGAAAGATATAAAAAGGCAAAAGATAAACAAAGGAAAGCCAAGAAATGGTAAGGGCTTACGGCTGTTGTTTGGAAAGGCAGGAAGAATGAAATTATTTAAGTTGTTTTCACATAGAAGAAGCAGGGAAAAGGAAATTTATCAGGTTGAGACTGCTCCGACTGAGAAGAAGGAATCAAGGCGTGCGGCTAAATTAGGAACACAGGCTGATCGTGTTAACTATATCAGAGATAATTGTGATACAATTGGAGACAGCAATCGGCAGGTGGAAGAAGCAAAAGCGGAATATCAGGCTGTAACTTCTTATCTTACGGATATGCAGAAGATAGATTTAATTCCGTTGGCACAGAGAGGAGTGTTAGAAAAAGCCGCTGGTAAAATTATCAGTCTTTCAAAAGAGAGAGGAAAGCTTCAGTACAAAAGTACCATATTGACAGACAAGCAATATAGGGTATTTGAGCAGTATGAAAGGCAGCTTCCGGGGGAACTAAGAAACATCAAAGAAAACGAAGAATATAAGGTTATTATTGAAGAAGATGTCAAGCAACTTGAAAAGGAAAGAAAGAAGCTTGATCGGGAACAGAAGGAAATAATCGGTAAGCAATCCTTTTTAAAAGGAATTGCAGCTATCATTAGCTTTGTTGTTTTATTACTGTTTACCCTGTTTGTTATGCTTTCAAACTATACGGATGCCTCCTATACGATCCCCTTTTTACTGACAGTACTAATGGGAATGGCTTCCGCTTATTATATATTTAATGAAGCCAGAAAAAACCTAGCTGAAATTCAGAAAGTTCAGCAAAAGCAAAACCGCCAGATATTATTAATGAATAAGGTAAAGATTAAATCGGTTAATAACCTAAATTACCTAGAAT
>JAEWMT010000069.1 GCA_023393095.1 Bacillota bacterium | reverse complement strand
TACTCCGTAAATTACTTTATATAACACTTTATAAGATTCGGGTGCTCAATTCTCACGCTGATTTACTCAGCATCACAGATAACGAAAAGGTTCGTGAGAATTATACAGTCTCCGAAGGATGCATACTTGCTTCGCTCGAGCTATCAATACCATCTATTACCTCTATACTTCCTCAGCAAATTCGACTCCTTCGATATCACATATATTTGCAATAACCTCTAGCCTCATCCGCTTATGCTTAAGGCGCAGCGTCATGATAGCGGCAACTGCATTGGTATCATAAGAGGCTCTTACCATTTCTATGGAATCAATGGAAATATTGTCTGCCTTTATCTTATCAAGAACATCAGTAATTACGGTTGTTCGTTGTATCTCAATATAGATGTCCAGAATTTTAGATTTAGACAACATAATATTATCGAATCGATGAAGGACAATTGTGGAAAATACAATTAAAAGACACGAAAAGATCGCTGCCTTATAGAAGCCGATACCAATTGCAAGACCCATACAAGCCGTTGCCCACAGACCTGCTGCTGTTGTAAGGCCTTTCACCTGATGCCTTCCTGTTACGATAATGGTGCCTGCACCAAGAAAACCGATTCCTGAGATAACCTGTGCTGCCAGTCGTGTGGGATCGCCGATATTATACTCTTGGAATACATATTGATTGGTCATAATCGCCAGAGTTGAGCCGAGGCAGACCAGAATATGAGTACGAAGTCCTGCTGGACGCCCTGCTCTGCCGCGTTCAAAACCGATTACACCACCAAAGATTACTGCCATGAGGAGTCGAAGTATAATCGTGGTATCATTGATGGTAGCCAGATCGCTCGAAAATTGAAACATATACAACACCCTTTCATTCAAAAGAATATTTGTAATATACTATTTTAGTCTTATAAACTATAAGCTTTTTGTTAATCGTAGTCTATTCGTATTAGCGTCAAACCTTTTGCTGGAGCGGTCGGTCCGGCCAAGCTCCGATCGCAGCCTCTTAAGATCTCTTCCATCTTAACAGGCGGATATGCTCCCCTGCCTATTTCTAATAAAGTTCCTGATATAATTCTCACCATATTATAAAGAAAACCGCTTCCGGTAATGGAAATGGTTATGATATCTTCCTCTTTCTTAACCTCTAGGTGATAAATCGTTCTTACAGTATCCAAGACCTGGGTCTTTACAGAGCAAAAACTCTTGAAATCATGTTCTCCAATCATGTATGAGGAAGCCTCCTGCATCTTACGGATGTCTAAAGGGTAATATACATGATGGGCATACAATCTCTCGGTTGGAACTGCAATTCTCCGGTTAAGAATACGGTATTCATATGTCTTTCTGCTGGATACCCTTCTTGGATGAAATTCCTCCGGTACCTCCATTGATGCTTGCACCCTGATATCCTCCGGAAGCCTTTGATTTAAAGCCAGACAGATTTTCTCCGCCGGTATTGCACAAATAGTATCAAATACTGCTACATTACCAAGTGCATGAACTCCGGAGTCGGTTCTACTTGCTCCAATTACGGTAATATCTTCTCCTAGTAGTTCTGATAGAGCCTTATTCAGTTTTGCTTCTATGGTAGGTTGCTCCGGCTGAAGCTGCCAGCCCGCATATGCCGTCCCGTCATACGCAACTATAAGTCTAATACGCTTCATATGATATGCTCCACATTATTAATTTATAATATATGTTTCTAGGGTTAGCTATAAGTCACCTATAAGGTAAATCCATGAATATTTATATATCTGCACACATTTTCTTCTTTTTACATATCTGACTAATAACACCTAGACCTTTATAGTACTGCACGAAAAACGCCTATATTCTCCAATATTCTGACCGCAATAACACCTGCCAGATAGAAAAGCATAACAATATATGCGGAGTAATCCCGACCGCTATAACGCAGTGGCTTCATCTTCGTCCTGCCGTCACCGCCACGATAGCATCTTGCTTCCATTGCCATGGCAAGATCGTTCGCCCTACGAAATGCAGATACAAATAAGGGAACTAAGATTGGAATCATACTTTTTGCTCTCTTAATGATTCCTCCTGACTCAAAATCAGCCCCACGCGCCATCTGTGCCTTCATGATCTTATCTGTTTCTTCTAGTAATATTGGGATGAATCTGAGTGCTATTGACATCATCATTGCGATTTCATGGACCGGAACCTTAATACGGTTTAATGGTTTCATTACCTTCTCTAGTCCATCGGTCAGCTGATTCGGTGTAGTGGTAAAGGTCATAAGAGACGATCCAATAATCAGCAGGATTAGACGTATACTGAAGAATATGGCGCTACTTACACCTTTGTTCGTTATTGTGATAAAACCTATTCTAAGCAATGGATCACCTGGTGTAAAAAACAGGTTAAAAAACGATGTAAATAGTAACAGGATAATAACCGCCTTAAGACCCTTCATAATGAATTTTAATGGCACCTTGGACAGCTTAATTATCGCCGCCAGAAATAGGATAACAAAAATATACCCATATATGGTATTGAAAAAAAACAGGGATATAATAAAGAGAAATGTCCCGATTAGTTTTACTCTTGGATCCAAACGGTGTAACACGGATTCGGCAGGATAATATTGTCCAATTGTAATATCTCTGATCATAGTAGGTCTCCATTCGACCGCATGGATGCGGTTCAAATATAAAATTTATTTTCTCTGTTTTTCACCTATCAACCTTAATTTAAATAGAGGGCTCAAAACAATTACAAAATTTATTTTAAATGATTATACAAAAGTTTCATTCTATCTAGGCCCAAGAACACGAAGTATCTCATCTCTTGCCTCTTTAACAGTAGTTGCGGAGGTCTTTACCCGATAGCCTCTATCCTTTAAAGCATTCATAACATAAGTAACCTGAGGAGCAGCAAGATGCATCTTCTCGAGTTCTTTATAATGGGAAAATACTTCTTTGGTTGGTTGCTGATAGATCAGTTCACCATGGTTCATAACAAACAATCGGTCAGCATAATTCGCGATATCCTCCATGCTGTGGGTAACCAAAATGATTGTTAAACCACTATCCTTATGAAGCTTTTCAATCTGTTCTAGGATATCATCCCTTCCCTTTGGATCAAGACCCGCCGTAGGTTCATCCAATATCAGCACCTCAGGTTTCATTGCCAGAACTCCGGCAATAGCAACCCTTCTCTTTTGTCCGCCTGACAATTCAAAGGGTGATGCATCCAAAAGATCTTCTCCTATACCGACCATCTTCAAAGCTTCATACGAACGAAGTTCACACTCCAATTTATCTAATCCAAGATTTGATGGACCGAAATTAACATCTTTAAATACTGTTGTTTCAAACAATTGATGCTCCGGATACTGAAATACCAATCCTACCTTGCTTCGTAGCTTCATTAGACTGTAAACTTTATCATTGATATCCTGACCATTAAAGTAGATACGTCCGCTGGTTGCCTTGATTAAGCCATTCATATGCTGTATCAGAGTTGATTTTCCGGAACCGGTATGTCCGATCAGCCCTATGAATTCACCCTTATCAATTGTAAAACTAATATCCTTGATTGCATGCCTAGCGAACGCTGTTCCAGCACTATATACGTAATTTACTTTATCAAATATAATTTGCATGTATACCTCCAGCCAACAGGCTAATTCTATCAATGCTGCAACGCGTTAAGAACTGAGATCAGTTCATCCACCGTAAGTATTCCTTCCGGTATCGGTAAGCCTTCCTTCTTAAGTTCATAGGCAAGTTCTGTAACCTGTGGAACATCAAGACGGTATTTCTTAATCTCATCCACTCTTGAAAAAATTTCTCTTGGTTTACCCTCCATTACAATATGCCCTTGATTCATGACAAAAACTTTATCGGCATAAATCACTTCATCCATATGGTGAGTAATTAGGATTAACGTTACCTTCTCCTTCTTATTCAGTTCTCTTACCGTCTCGATAACTTCCCTTCTACCATTCGGATCAAGCATGGCTGTCGGTTCATCAAGCACGATACACTGCGGTTTCATAGCCATAATTCCTGCTACTGCCACGCGCTGCTTTTGACCGCCGGACAGCTTATTGGGTGATGAATTTCTGAATTCCAGCATTCCAACCGCCTTCAGACTTTCCTCTACCCTATTCCATATCTCCTCCGTCGGTATCCCAAGATTCTCAGGACCAAAACCGACATCTTCTTCTACTACTGTTGCAATAATCTGGTTATCCGGATTTTGGAATACCATTCCTGCTGTCTGCCTGATATCCCACACATTTTTCTCGTCCGAGGTATCCAAGCCGTTCACCCAAATGCTACCTTTGGTAGGATTTAAAATCGCATTGATATGTTTTGCTAAGGTAGACTTTCCCGAACCATTTGCACCTAAAATGGCTATAAAATCTCCTTTTTTTACATCAAAACTTATATTATCAATAGCCTTATTGATTGATTCGACGTTTCCTTCCTCATCACGCCTGATGTACTCAAACGATAGCTTATCAACCTTAACCATATCCATATATGCGACCTCACTTCTATGATATTACTTAATTTATAATAATATTGTTATCATCATTGATATCCATTATGTTGGCTTAGCTTTCATGATTATAATAAATATATCATAATCCCAATCTGCAGATTTGCAGTTACACAAGATTATAACTCATAAATCAGTAAAAAAAAACAAGTATTTATAATTATTATAATTTTTTTATAAGCCTTTATGAATCTTTTCCTAAGACAATAATCAGATTGTGACATATTATATTCTAAAAATTTTATCTTGATATACTATTGCCTTATCTTTTTCATCTGATTCCCGTGAATAAAATTGCAGGAATTCTAAAAGAGTACCATATATGTGAATATATTCTTCTTAATTTCACATTACGATGATCCTCACTTTTCTAAAAGTAAATTATACTTAAGAAGTTCAAGCAATGATACATTCTATTATAATTCATTTTGTGAAAATAATTTTCTTAGTACCGATGCCCATGCTTTTGGGCATATATCCTATAAAATTCTAATTTATTATTCTACGAGCATCATCGAGTATATTGTAAAAAGGCGCTTGCTGGGGCAAGCGCCTTTTTCATATATTATCGTATATGATTAAACTAACTCAATTAAAACTTCCATAGCAGCATCGCCCTTACGAGGT
>JAEWMT010000031.1 GCA_023393095.1 Bacillota bacterium | reverse complement strand
AAAGTTGTCCTCCGGTTTATTGAGAGGAATCCACTAACCAACATAACAATACCACATTTTGTGCAAGACTAAAATCAACAAACATGAATTTACTAGTGCAATCAAGAATTTAAGTATGCATTTAACTAAATAATTTGAAAAAGCTCTTGCATGTTACGTAGCGTAATGAATTAGAATGGATACAGCATTAGAAAGAAAGGTGATTTCGCATGGCAATAAATGATGATAGAAATAAGGATAAAAAGTTTAGTATAACGACAGCAAAAGGAGATGTTGAAATCAACTGGCCAAACGACCAGCGACCCGGATTTTGTCCCCATTGCCAAAAATTTATTCCATTTAGTTCTATTGTATTTAAAAGAGAACATGAGGATGGTATAGAAGTCTATTCTGGTTTGGAAGCCATTATGGAAAAAAAGGAAGCTACTATAAAACGTAAATTCGGAAATTCAAAAAAAACACGGAATATACAGTACATATAGGGGAATGCCCCTATTGCCACAAACCAATTCCTGTAAGAGAAATTGTATTTAAGAAGTAAAATAAATGGAAAGAACACTTTCGTTATTAATCAATATAGAGTGATTAATCATGAAAAAAGAACATCTGTATTAAGCAGGTTAAGATGGCGGGGGTATCAATAAAGACGGACTCTTTTAAAGTTCTACCATAATCGGTTCATGATTTATATAGGGAAGAAATTTGTTCAGCAGATCCTCCGTCTTAATCCGGATGCTTGATGTGTTAATACAAGGATGACAGCCAATATATTCGTCATTTAAGATATCCTTATCAATCAACAGCTGAACCTGATTATCCGTATCATTGATCAGACCCATAACACTGACTGAACCCGGAGTGATATCCAGAAACTTCTCCATATATTCGGGAGCTGCAAAGGAAAGCCTTGAGGTACCAATTTGTGACGATAAATCCTTGGTTTTAAACATTTTATTTCCTGATATCATCAATAAATAGAACTTTGTTTTTTGGGAATTGCATAAAAACAGATTCTTACATATCTTAATTTGTAATAATTGATCTACCTCATGACAGTCATCTATGGTTGCAGTTGCATCATGATCCAGTCTGGCAAATGAAATTCCCTGCTGCTCAAGGACATCATAGGTTCTGTTCTCCTTATCCAGTCTTCCGATTTGCTCCGGTCTGCCGGTATAAACCGTACGGTCAATATTTATCCCCATCTAACTTACCCTTTCTTATTTTCTTATGTATTACTAAAGGATTTATCAATTGCTGATTAATTCATCAAATTATACTACTTTAATAATATCCTAGTCTAATACGCTCATATATGTTTTTATATTGCTTTTACATTATTTTTACATTATTTTTACATTGTTTTTACATTATTTTTATATTACTCTTATATTGCTTTTACATGGTTTTTACATTGTTTTTATATTACTTTTTTAACGTTATTCTATTGCTTTTATATTGCTTTAACATTTCTTTTATATCGCTATTATATTGTTTTGTATTGTTCCTATATTGATTTTTTAGAATTTTTTATTTTCTATTCGTATTCTTTCTTATCTATAGATATTCTCTACGCTCCAGATCCTTCTTCAACATGTCCAAATAATGTATACAGCCACCCCCCAAGAGTGGAATTTGATAGGAACTGTCCAATTCGCTAAATCGGAAGCTTTTTCTGCCCCCGTTTATCGATCTTTCCCAGAATTCATAAAGCTGGTCAAAGGTTAGATAATAATAGATTTCCTGTTTTTTATAATAAATCAGTAGAAATGCGATACCGTTCTGTTCTTCAAATTCCTTCATAAATTCTACTTGATGTTCATGAACATTATTCATGCTAAAGGTATCGACTGCACATTCCTTTGCATCAAAGCAGATTGGTACTCCTTGTACTACTCCAATATAATCAACCGTACTTTTCTGTTCGAAATATGCAAGAGTAATATGTCGATTTTCTTTATCAATATTAATTGGAGTAATTGGGGTAGGTACTTTCTGTATCAATGCAAGGCCTTTTTCCCGATATTTACTGTTCGTTAGATTAATCAGTTCCTCCAACATCGAGCCTCTTAAGCCCCTGGAATTCCATGATGGCATATCCATACCTCCTCATAAAATAAGGTAAAAAATTACATTATATTTGTGAAACAACAATTCCAATACAACGGATAAATCAAAAAAATGCATTTGAAATACTTTTATTGTATATGAGATTTTGGGATCGCATATCTTTAGCGGGACTATTCATATTATCATACTGAATTGGATCGTCTGGCATTTCATTTTTATGAAAATAAGTCATCCTTAATTTGCCTGAATTGTTCCGGTATCTTAGCTACAAATTCTTTCCCTGATAAATAAGATAATTCACCACTTAAATTTGGAAATACCATTCGATAGGAATGAAGCAACTGACTTGTTAAACCATATTTTATTTTAAAATAGTGATTGGTTTTCTGACTGCCATATTTATAATCACCGAGGATGGGATGACCTATGCTTGCCAGATGTGCCCTGATCTGATGGGAACGACCCGTAATCAGTTTTACCTGTAATAAGGTGTAGCTGCCCGCAGGTTCATCCTCTTCTTTTCCTGTTATATTTCTTTTTAATACTGTCTTATCTTTTTCATTATATCTTTTTAAAGCTGACTTGTCATTTACATCATTTCTTTTTAAGGCAAAATTATCATTTATTTCATTATCTTTTAAGACTGATTTATCATTTTCTTTGCAAGTATCTTTAGAGTATGCTAACGGCTCATATTCCGTGCAGATATATTCAGAATTTTCTATCGGCTTAGTAATTATTTTTACCTGGTTTTTGTCCCTATCCTTACTCAGATAACCTTCAATCCGTTTTTTCTCTTCAACCTTACCCTTAACAATACAGAGATAATACTTATTAAGCGTTCTGTCCTTCAATAAACGAGCCATTTCCTGAAGACCTAATAGTGATTTACCAGCAATCAGGATTCCTCCGGTATTTCTATCCAGCCGGTTACAGATTCCCGGTTTAAAGCTCTGTAACTGCTCTTTTGATATCTGCTTTGTGGAAAGCATATAAGAAATGATGTATTCCACCATTGAGACATCATTTTTCTCAGCCTTCTGTGACAGGACTCCCAGTGGTTTGTTAATAATTAAGATATGCTGATCCTCATAAATTACATCAAGCTCCGTTTCTACTTCTGTCGTATTAACAACTTCACTGAACTGCTCAAATGTATCATCGGATAAAAAAAGCTTGATTTCATCCTGAACAACCAGTTTTTCAGAACCATCCGCTTTTTTACCATTCAGAGTGATATTCTTTTTCCGAAGCATTTTATAGATAAAGCTTTTCGGAGCCTTATTCAATATTTTAGTTAGTAGCTTGTCCAGACGCTGCCCTGCTTCATTCTGTTGTATATAAAACTGTTTCATAAATCCTCCCATATAGCAAAACGGAATAATAATGAGAAATCTATTATATTATTGCTGCATCAACTGAAGTACCTCCGATATGGAATGCACAAAATAATCTGCAAGCTCAATTTTCTCTTTCTGTTCTTTTTCCGAATAACTATCATAAACAGCGCAAACCTTCATACCGGCATTTTTACCCGCCATAACTCCGACCAGAATATCTTCAAATACCAGACATTTTTCAGGTTCCGCCTCCAAATCCTTTGCTACGAGTAAATAAATATCAGGGGAAGGCTTACCCATAGCAACCTCGCAGGAGGTTCGGATTGATTTAAAATATCCTTTTAGCTGATGCTTCTCGATTATCAGGTCTACTAGTTTTCTTGAATTACTGGTAGCAATTCCGGCCGGAATATTCTTCGAGGAAAGATACTTAAGAAAATCAATAACACCTTCCTTTACAGGAACCTCATTTAAGTATTTTGCCCACGCCATATCATTCCAGTCACTTTTGATCTGATCTAGACTGTCCGGCAAATTAAAACGCTTCTTAAAATAGGCAGCTGTTTCAGTGAAACTCGTTCCTTCAATATTCTTCTGAAGGTCTTCCGGTAAATCAATATTAAACCGTGCAAGATATTCTCGATCAATGCTTTCCCACATCCACATGGAATCCACCAGAGTTCCATCCAAATCAAAAATTACTGCTTCAACATCCTTTATCATACCATACCTCTGATTTTTATTTTACTACTGATTTATCCTGTATCATAGAATATCAATTATACTGACTTAAACGAATGACTTCTTCTTTGGTCAGTTCCCGGTATTCCCCCGGAGCCAGGCCTTCATCCAGTCGCAGACTTCCCATGGAAAGGCGTTTCAGATAGATAACCTCTTTCCCAATTGCTTGAAACATTCGCTTCACCTGATGGAATTTGCCTTCCTGAATGGTCAGTTCTATTTCAGATACTTCGTCCGATTTTAAAATCTTAAGCTTTGCCGGTAACGTAGGTCTCTCTTCTCCAATATCTACTCCGATTAAAAACGCTTCCCGATCTTCCTCAGTTACTTTTCCCATTACCTTTGCATAATAAACCTTATCCACATGCTTTTTCGGAGATAACAGCTGGTGAGCCAGATTACCGTCATTCGTAATAAGTAGGAGCCCTTCCGTATCCTTATCCAGCCTTCCTACCGGAAACAGCTCCTTACCCTTACTATCCTTAATCAGATCAAGCACTGTTTCATTGACGTTGTCCATTGTTGCAGATATCACTCCAGCTGGTTTATGAAGCATATAATAAATATATTCTGAATAATTAATCCTTGTACCGTCAAAGAAGATTTCATCCAATTCTATAGACACCTTCTGTTCCGGCTTATTGCAAACTGCACCGTTTATACTCACTCTACCCTGCCTAATCCAGGTCTTTAACTCACTTCTTGTGCCGATTCCCATATCCGCAAGATATTTATCCAGACGCAGCTGCTGTGACATAAACTCCCTCCATGTTAAGATTAGTAAGAATTCGTTTTACTGTGGAATATACAAGTACAAATTATATAAGTGAAAGATTAACAAAACTTCATTTTTATCTTCTACACCCATCTCCATCCCGGAAGATACTTGTTCTTATAGTTATTTTTTGCTACTTTAAGCCATCCTAATGGATAGTTTTCCACACAAACCAGATACCAGCCATCCGAATAATTTCCCTCGGGTTCAATTGATTCACATTTGAGATATCGAATTACGTTTGGATCATCGGCTTGAAAACGAATGATTTTATCATAATCTTCTATGGTTAACGAACTCGCAAGCGCCTGAGATGGTTCAAAACGCTGCTTCTTCATCTCTCCGAGCAACAATCCCTGTCGGAGAATCCGAAGTCCTTTTAAGGAAGGTAGTCCTTCCGGCAACAGATAAAGTCGATCCTCACGAACCTCCAGTAATTCCTGGCGGATTGGAAATTTTAAAGTTTTAATAAAATCAAGAGCTTCTTCCGAAAGATTATTCTTCGGTTTCCCTTGTGTACTACTTCTGTAGGATGTATTTTCTCGTACATTTTCCCCATCTGACGATTTATGAAGTAACGTAACAAAATGTCCTTCTCCATTCATTTTATGCGGCCACAGTCGTAGACAATTTTTAAGTTCTTCTTTTCCTTGAATTCCATCCACCCATTCCGGCTTTCCATGACCAAAACCTTCATAGGATATTCCCAATTCCTTCTGTAGCATTTCATCAGGAATAGAATTAACCACGTTAAACTCCGGGTATTGCTCCAAAAGATAAGATATAGTGCCTTCATTCTCCTCCGGAGAAAAGGTGCAGGTGGAATATAGCATATATCCTCCGGGTTTTAACATACGTGCCGCAAAGAGTATGATTTCCTTTTGTAATTTGTTATAATAATCCACACCATACTGTTCCCAGTTTTTCATGATTGCAGGGCTTTTACGAAACATGCCCTCACCTGAACAGGGAGCATCAATTAAAATCTTATCAAAATACTCCGGAAAGTATTGTACCAGCTTATTCGGAGCTTCGGAAAGTATGAGCGCATTTCTAATTCCAAATAACTCAATATTTTTTAGAAGAGCTTTGGCTCTGGAATTACTAATATCATTCGACACCAGTAGACCCTCCCCACATAGCTTTGCACCAAGCTCTGTGCTTTTTCCACCCGGTGCCGCGCAGATATCGAGTACTTTATCTCCCTTGCTGATGGGCAGCAAACTCGCCGGCGTCATTGCACTAGGTTCCTGAATATAATAAAGACCCGCATAATAATATGGATGCTTTGATGGTTGCTCGCTCAAATCATAATAGTAACCATTCCATACCCACGGAATTCTTTTTATAGAAAAGGGACAGATCTTTTCGAATTCCTCCGGAGTAATTTTCTGAGTGTTTACTCTTAAACCACCAAAATGCGGTTTCGTGTAACATTGTAAAAACTCCTCATATTCATCCCCCAAAAGCTTCTTCATTCTGTCCTCAAATAATTTTGGTAAATTCATTTTCTCTCTCCATCAGCCCATTGAAGCTGCTTTCCTATTACTATGGTTCCAATCTCTATAGCAATAGAAATCATATATTGACATTCAAATACTTTTCATAATAATCCCACATGCTCTAACTAAGACAACTCAAATATCATAAGTGATTTATAAATTTTATTCACTTTAAGAACCTAGAAGTTAGCATCCTTGTATGAATTTTGCAGTTCTTCATAAGCCTCGTATACGAGTCTTTGGGTTCCTATGTCTTTATGCGAGACTTTTCAAACGATAACGCTTTTATCTATCTAAGACTCTGAGCTCTGTACCGTGCTGAAATCATATCCAGATTCCTACTGAATTCTGCCAATTCATATTGATCGCCATTCTGATAAATACGGAAAAAATCATCCTGAATGCGCACTACCTCCTGCTTATTGGCAACTTTATAAAGATTTTGAATGTTCGTCAGGATATCTGCTACAATATTCGCCTTGATTGTAAAGGAATTCTGTGCATCCATAATTTCATCTCGGACAACGGACATTTCCTGATCAAGGATAAGAATTGCCTCTGCTGCAGATGACAGCCGCTTCCTGATATGCTCCGGCATATTCTGTTTATATTTATACTGTAGGGAATGTTCAATCGTAGACCAGAAATTCATTGCCAGTGTCCTGATCTGAATCTCAGCCTGCAGTTCCTTTGTCCCTTTTAGAGTCTCGACCGCATATCTGACAATCAAGTGATAGGAACGATAGCCGCTTTTTTTAACATTTACAATATAGTCCTTTTCCTGTATTACCTGCATATCAGATCTGCTTTTAATAATATCGACTACCTTGTAAATATCCTCAACAAATTGGCAGATGATACGAATCCCAGCAATATCATCTATTTTCTCCTCAAAATGCCTCAGATCAATATCTTTTTTCTGAGCTTTTTCCAGAATACTTGATATTGTTTTTACTCTCCCCGTTACCTGCTCAATTGGTGAATATGCTCCGGCATGCTTATATTCATCTATAATATGATTGAACTTCGTTACTATTTCATCTACAGCTGATGCATAAGGATCAAGAATTTCCCTCCAAAGTTGTATTTCCATTCATACATCCCTCCTACCAATACATTTATATCACAATTTGTTCCACCTTATTTTTGTTAAATAGATATACTTCTTTGAAAGGGGTTTATCCTTCTTTAAGATGATATTTATTCCTCTTTATAAGAGATTCTTACACTCTTAAGAAGAATTCCTTTCTTTTATAAAGAGATTTATTTCTCTTTTGCAGAGTTTCTTTCTCTTTTATAGAGATTTCTTTTATTTATAGAAATTTCGTTATGAATTAGACTTACTCTTCTATATGAAGAACCATCATAGACAGAGTTGCTAGTCCGGCAGTTTCTGTCCGTAGAATTCTATTTCCCAATGTAATTGGAATAATCTTATTTGCTTTTGCCAGTTCTATTTCGGAATCCTCAAAGCCACCCTCGGGACCGATCAATACTCCGACAGAATTAAGATTATTCAGATTGCTCATTATATTTCGTGTATTTTGCATACCCATGGCATTTTCATAAGGAACTAACGCTAGCTCCATTCCAGAAGCTGCTGTAATCGCTTCCTGATAGGTCATGAAATGCCGAACTCTTGGTATCATACCTCTGCCAGACTGCTTAGCAGCTCCCTCAGCAATTGCCTGCCAGCGCTCTAGTTTTTTCTCTTCCTTCTTTTTATCTTCTAATTTAACGACAACCCGCTTTGTTATAACCGGAATTATCTCATATACACCAAGCTCAACCGCCTTTTGAATGATCAATTCCATCTTATCCTTTTTGGGTAATCCTTGGAATAATGTAATCCTAGTTTTCAGCTCAGCTTTTGTGTCCTTTTTACTCTTGATATCTGCAATTATGGCTGTTTCAGACATCTTACTTATTATACAATAACAATCTTTTCCTTGTCCATTACAAATTACAATTTCCTCACCCTGCTTCATGCGAAGCACATTCTTTATATGGTTTACATCCGGTCCTGTTATCGTTATTTCATCCATGTTCATCTGATTAGGTGTTACATAAAAACGGTGCATAATTATCTCCTTGGAATCTATGATTTAAGCTTATTACAATAAGATATCCATTTTATTTATTATGATAATCGTCTTAGCAGGCTGTTTTTTGCCCATTGCTATTATATAACAAAAAGAACATATGTTCAACAGTTTTCTCTATTAATTTTCCAATCAAACTGTTCTTGTTCCTTATAATAAACGTATCTATTTAACTTTATGATTAAATTTCAAATGACAGTCTCTAACCAATTATTAATAAAACTACTAAAAAAGCTGAAAGTATACTAGTACAAAGGAGGATCTGTAAATAAGCCGTGTTGAAACACAAGCAGTTTCCTTTCTTACTAATACTTCAGCCTTTAACAATACCTAACTTATCTTATATTAAGAAATTTTATCATCAGCATAAGCCTGCCTTATACCTGATTACAATTTCTTCTTCGCCACAAAAGACACCCAGTCATTCATACGATTGACTTCCAATATCGTATAGTGATTTTTCTCTAGTGCCGCTTTTACTTCCTCTTCTTTTGTATTGATGATTCCGGAACAGATAAAAATGCCATCAGCCTTAAGATTTTCACCGATTACATCGGTTAGCGGTACAATGACGTCTGCCAGAATATTTGCTACTACCAAGTCATATTTTTCCATGCCAATCTGAGTACGGATACCATGATCCTCAATAATATTGCCGGTCATAAACCCTAAACTTCCTTCTTTAATTTCCAGCTTATTAACCTCAGCGTTTTCAATTGCTGACTTAGTTGCATTTTCATCAATATCAATTCCTAGAACTTCTTTTGCCCCAAGTTTTTTTGCAATAATAGAAAGGATACCACTTCCGCTTCCGGCATCCAGAACGACAGTATCCGGTTTTAAATAATGCTTGATGCCTGTTATACAAAGCTTTGTTGTTTCATGGGAGCCTGTACCAAAGGAAATACCTGGATCAATTTCTATTACCAGATCATTCTCCTTCCTGTCCGTCAATTCCTCCCAAGTTGGCTTAATGACAATCGTATCATCCACACGGAAGGGTTTGAAGAATTGTTTCCAATTATTGATCCAGTCCTTATCCTCTGTTTCTGAAACTATGATCTGGCCGCTACCTACATTAACATATGCCGACAACTCCTGCAGACCTTCCTTAATTTGATCCGACAAATCTTTAGTATCAACACCCTCGTCCAGATAGCAGCTGATATATGCTTTTCCGTCGTCTTCTCCTAAATCTGGGAGCATATCAATGAAAAATCTCTTTCTGTCTTCTTCAGAAATTGGTTTCTTATCGCTGATTTCAACACCTTCAACACCTAACTCACTTAGCATATCACTAACAAGGTCTTCCGCTTCTGTCGTTGTTTCCAAGGTGATTTTCGTCCACTTCATATTAACCTCCCTTCTGCCTCTCTGAGGCAGTTCAAATTCCCTAAGTGAATTATACATTTTTATAATCCACACTAGCCCTATCTGCCGTTTTGGCAACTTGATTCTTTACAAGCAAAAGAGGCTTTTGCATATGCATCAGTAGCAAAAGCCTTCTAACTATTTTTATCATTTCCAGAATTTCTTCTTCGTCTTTTCCTTATCGCCTTCCGGATTATCACGGTTCGCTCTGCCATTCATTGCATCGTCAAACTTTCGTAATAAATCCTTCTGCTCGGAATTCAAGCCTGTAGGCACCTGTACCACCAGTGTAACATAATGATCTCCTCTGACTGCCTTATTACGAAGACTCGGTACACCTTTTTCCCTTAGGCGGATTCTTGTATCAGTCTGGGTACCAGGTTTCACACTATACATAACATCTCCGTCAACCGTACTGATCTTCACATCTCCACCAAGTACCGCGGTTGCATATGAAATTGGCGCGGTTGAATAAATGTCATAATCCTGACGCTGGAAAATGGGATGTCTGCTTACATCTACTTCTACCAGCAGATCACCTCTAGGGCCTCCGTTTGTTCCCGGTTCTCCCTTACCTCGTATTCTGACACTTTGGCCGCTGTCAATGCCGGCAGGAATACTGACTTCGATTTTTTTCTTACTTGCGATATATCCTGAACCATAACAGCTAGGACATTTCTCCTTGATAATTTTACCTGTTCCCTTACAATCAGGGCACGTCTGAACATTTCGAACCATTCCGAACAAGGATTGCTGGGTGTATACCACCTGCCCTTTACCACCACATTTCGAACAAGTATCTGCACTAGTTCCCGGTTTTGCTCCGGTTCCATGACAGTTTCCGCATTCATCCTTAAGTGTAAGCTCTAATTCCTTTTGTGTGCCAAATACAGCTTCCTCAAAGGTTATTCTGACAGATGTGCGTAAATTTGCCCCCTGCATCGGGCCATTATTCTGACGCCTGCGGCCGCCGCCAAAAAGATCTCCAAAGATATCTCCAAAGATATCTCCCATATCCATTCCGCTGAAATCAAAACCTCCGGCACCTCCACCGGCTCCCTGGTCAAAAGCTGCATGTCCGAACTGGTCATACTGCCTGCGTTTATCCGCATCACTAAGTACAGCGTAAGCTTCAGAAGCTTCTTTAAACTTTGCCTCTGCCGTCTTATCCCCCGGATTCATATCAGGATGGTACTTCTTTGCAAGCTGTCTGTATGCTTTCTTTATCTCATCATCCGTCGCTGTCCTACCGATACCTAAGACCTCATAGTAATCGCGTTTATCTGCCATCTTCTCCTTCACCTTTCATAGTTACAACTTTTACTGAATATCTTTTGAATATTACCATAATTTTTATTGAGAATTGCACTAACATTTCTCATTAAATTTAACAAAGTAAATTTCTATTTGATAGGCAAACAGGCAGTCTGTAGCGACCGCCTATTTACCAATCCAATTTATTTTATAATTGGGTTAATATTTCGTAGTTCACATATATATCGGAAACTTTTATACTTCACGGTAATCTCCGTCAACAACATCATCATTATTACCGCCAGTACTTCCAGCGTTTCCAGCAAAGCCTGCACCTGACATATCAGGACCGGCACCTGCTGCTCCAGCAGCACCGCTCTGCTCATAAAGCTTAGCAAATAATGCCTGTGCATCGGTCATTAATTTTTCTTTCGCCGCTTTAATATCGGCAACTTCTCCCTCGGACATAACCTCAGGATTTGCTTTTTCAACTAATTCCTTTAATCTTGTAAGATCAGCTTCAACAACAGATTTCGCTTCCGCATCAATCTTATCTCCTGCTTCACTGAGTGCTTTCTCTGTCTGGAATACCATAGAGTCAGCATCATTTCTGACATCAATTGCTTCTTTACGTCTCTTGTCTTGAGCTTCATATTCTGCTGCTTCCTTAACTGCCTTGTCGATATCGGTATCGGAAAGGTTTGAGCTTGCAGTAATTGTAATATGCTGCTCTCTTCCGGTTCCAAGATCCTTAGCGGATACATTTACAATACCGTTAGCATCAATGTCGAAAGTAACCTCAACCTGAGGAACACCTCTTCTTGCCGGCGGAATACCATCCAGACGGAATTGTCCGAGGCTCTTGTTATCCTTCGCAAACTGTCTTTCACCCTGAACTACGTTGATATCAACAGCGGTCTGATTATCTGCTGCAGTTGAGAATACCTGGCTCTTCTTGGTAGGAATGGTTGTATTTCTCTCGATTAATCTGGTAGCTACACCACCAAGAGTTTCGATGGAAAGTGATAACGGAGTTACATCAAGGAGTAAGATGTCTCCCGCACCAGCTTCACCGGCTAATTTACCACCCTGAATGGAAGCACCAATTGCTACACATTCATCAGGATTCAATGTCTTACTAGGCTCCTGTCCGGTTAACTGTTTAACCTTATCCTGAACTGCAGGAATACGAGTGGAACCACCTACTAATAATACCTTCTTGATGTCGGAAGCATTTAATCCGGCGTCACGAAGAGCATTTTGTACCGGAACAACAGTTCTTTCAACTAAGTCATGAGTTAACTCATCAAATTTCGCTCTGGTTAAGTTCATATCAAAATGCTTCGGGCCTTCTGCAGTAGCTGTGATGAAAGGAAGATTAATGTTTGTTGTTGTAGCTGCAGATAATTCCTTCTTTGCTTTTTCAGCAGCTTCCTTTAATCTCTGAAGTGCCATCTTGTCGGTAGATAAATCAACACCGTCAGATTTCTTAAATTCATCAATCATATATCTGGTAATTCTCTCATCGAAATCATCACCACCAAGTCTGTTATCACCGGAGGTAGCTAATACTTCAATAACGCCATCACCGATATCAATGACAGAAACATCAAAGGTACCACCACCCAAGTCATATACCATGATCTTCTGCTCATGCTCATTATCAAGACCATATGCTAACGCTGCAGCAGTAGGCTCGTTGATAATTCTCTTTACATCAAGACCGGCAATTTTACCTGCATCCTTGGTTGCCTGTCTTTGTGCATCATTGAAGTAAGCAGGAACTGTAATAACCGCTTCGGTTACCTTTTCTCCCAAATGATTTTCTGCATCAGCCTTCAGTTTCTGAAGAACCATTGCAGAGATTTCCTGTGGTGAATATCTCTTATCATCAATTTTTACTCTGTAATCGGTACCCATATGTCTTTTAATCGATGAGATTGTCTTATCTGAATTGGTAACTGCCTGACGTTTTGCAGGCTCACCAGCCAAACGCTCTCCTGTCTTTGTAAATGCTACAACGGACGGTGTTGTTCTAGCACCTTCTGTATTTGCAATAACTACTGGCTGTCCGCCTTCCATAACGGCAACACATGAATTTGTTGTTCCTAAATCGATACCAATTATTTTACCCATTTTGTTTCCTCCTATAATAATTTAAATGTTTACAGTAATTACCCTATATCTAGTTTACTACTTTAACCATACTGTGGCGTACTACCATATCATGATACGTATAACCCTTCTGGAATTCATCAGATACGATGTTATCTCCCAGTGTATCATCCTCTCCATGCATAACTGCATTATGAAGATTTGGATCAAATTCCTTACCGACTGCATCAATCGGCTTAAGTCCTATTTCTTCCAGTGCTGTCATCAACTGTTTATAAATCAGTTCAATGCCCTGAGCAAATGCACCTTCCTTCTCCTTTTCCGTCAGGGTGCCAAAGCCTCTTTCGAAGTTGTCTACAATGGGAAGCATTTTCTCAATCATGCTTTTTACTCCCATATCATACATAGTGGATTTTTCTTTGTCAGTGCGCTTGCGAAAATTATCGAATTCAGCCATTGTTCTCATCAGACGATCGGTTAACTCCTCGATTTTCTGATCCTTTGCTGCAAGTTCCTTTGTCTTACTGTTTTTAAAGAAAGATTTGACAGACTTTTCAGACTTCTCCCCCGAATTATCCTCCGTGATTTCTAAATCCGGCTCCGTCTCCAATTCATTTCCATCATTTAATATTTCCTGATTCAAAGCATCTCCTGATATTTCATTATCCAAAATCTCATTATCTTCTTTCATATCGGTCTGCTTATCTATCGTTTCCTTTGAATTTTCCTTCATTGCCTTCTCCTTTTCCATTGCAGCTTTTATAACTTCAATTGCTTTATCCGCATTCTTCAAAAGCTGAAAACCACCTTTCCAATGGCTTAAATAAAATCTTATGTTTTCTTTTTGAATATATCATCCAACTGCATCATTAAAGACTGCAGTGTACTAACTACCTTTTGATAATCCATTCTCTTTGGTCCGATGATACCCACTTTACCGTAGACACCTTCTTCTAGCTCATAGGTTGCTGTTACGACGGAGCATTCCTTCATGGAATCAACTGGCGTTTCCTCACCTATATATACTTGAATTCCTCTGTTATCCTCATTCTCCATATTATCCTGGATAAATTCAGAAAGAGCCTTCTTTTCTTCCAATGTATATAATAAACTGCTGACTTTTTCCTTATCGCTGAGTTCCGGATATTTTAAAATATTTGTAGTCCCGGAAGTAAATACTTCATAATCATCATCCTCTGTAACGGCCTGCATGATAGCATCCAGAATATCATTTACAATCGTCCGATAGTCCCCGGCCTGCTCCTTCATTTGGGTAATAACTGGCAGATTAATTTCTCCCAGATCCAACCCTTGTAAGAAAGTATTGATTATGATATTTAATTTTAATAAGGTTTCCTTATTTAAGGATGTTGATACATTGATGATTTTATTCTTGACAATGTTTCGCTCAAATACGATAACAGCCAGCAGTTTGTTTTCATCAACTTCCGTCAACTGAATGAACTTAACTTTTTTCTTATATTGGGGAGTGGTAATCATGGTGGTGTATTGGGTATTTACAGCTAGAAGCTTTGCTACCTGCTGCAAAAGACTTTCCAAACGGTCTGCCTTTTGTATCAATATTTCCCGCATGTCTTCCACTTCTTGGACCTTATCCTGCAAAAGCATATCAACGTATAGACGGTAACCTTTATCCGATGGGATTCTGCCCGCTGAGGTATGGGGCTGAAGAATATATCCCAACTCCTCCAGATCAGCCATCTCATTTCGAATCGTAGCAGAACTTAAGTTCAAATCCGTATCCTTTGAAATAGTTCTGGATCCGACAGGTTCACCGGTCTCTAAGTATTCTCGGATGATTGCCTGTAAAATTTTTAGTTTTCTTTCATCCAACTGTAGCATGCTTTACCTCGGTCCTTCTAAATAAAGTACATTCGTTGATAGTTATTTTCGCTTTCTATAAAGTAGTAACTGTTTTATTTTACTTATTAGCACTCATCAAGGTAGAGTGCTAATATCTATATATAAAATATCACTCGCATTTTCTTTTGTCAAGGCAATTTTTATTAATTATTTGTTAAATTGAAGTATGTTATTTATATCATTCATCCTCTTGTACTGTTTCGTCTTTAAGGAACATGGAAAAAACATAATTGCTGATGTCGATACCATAGTCCGTTAGGAAGATTCTATCACCCTGCTGCCTGATCAATTTCTTCTTCTCCAATTGTTGAATTTCACTTCCATAGACAGTATCAATATCGAAGCCAAAGCTCTGATAAAAATCTTCCCTGCTGATTCCATCACACATTCTCAGACCAAGGAACATGAATTCTCCCATTCTCTCCTGCTTTGTAAGTTTTACCTGATTGGTTCTGATCCCCAAATTATCAGTACTCAGCTTGCATCTGGATTCATTGCATTTATTCATATATAGTCCAAGATCCTCAGTATTAGAAAACCTTGTGCCATTAAGTAATGATGACGCCCCCAGTCCTATTCCCAGATAATCGGTACCTATCCAATAGGAGCTATTATGGCGGCATTCAAAGCCAGGTTTTGCATAGTTTGAAATTTCATAACGATGATAACCGTTGCTCTGCATAATCGTCTTTGTTCTGTGATAAATCAGACGATCGGTATCCTCATCGGGAAGTTCTTTTTCCCCCGCCTCATTATGATATTGTTCATAGAACTTCGTTCCTTCTTCAATAATTAGGCTGTATGCGGAAATATGCTCCGGATTTAATGCAATCACCTTATTCAGGGTTTTCTCCCAGGATTTTAGAGTCTGTCCTGGAAGTGCTGACATTAAATCAATATTAATATTATGAAAGCCTAAATTTCTTGCGAGAAAATAATTATCCTCAAACTGATCATAGGTGTGAATACGACCAAGTAAGGAAAGTTCTTTATCATCAGTTGACTGCAACCCAAAGCTGATTCGGTTAATTCCAATGCTACGGTAAATTCGAAGCTTATCCTGTGTAACAGTACCCGGATTCATTTCCATTGTAGCCTCTAGTCTATCACGGTCTATACAAAAAATCCGGCTAAGTGACTCCATTACCCGTTCGATGTAGTTAGCATTGACAACCGAAGGCGTACCCCCTCCGAAGAAAATCGTACGTACAATATAGTTTCCCGTATTTCCTTGATATTGTTCGATTTCCGCAAGCATTGCATCAAAATATCTGTCAATCGTATCTTGGGTGGCCGGTGCAGAAAGAAAATCACAGTAATCACATTTCCTGACACAGAAAGGGATATGGATGTATAAACCTATATCCCTGATCTGTTCTGTATTATTTAATAATGTTATTTCACCCTTCATGCCTGTACCCATATCTTTCATTAATAAGTTATAAGATAGAAAGAACTTCTTTTCTCTTTTTTCTAATATTATTAATTTATTATTACTCTTTCTTCTTAGTGTTATATCTGTTTTATTATCTTCTATGCTCTTGTAATTTGTTCTTCTTTATTTGTTCTTCTTTATTTATTCTTTTATTTGTCTTTCTTCTTTCTGTCTTTCTTTTATCTTTCTTTTGTCTTTCTTCTTCCTGTCCTTCTTTTGTCTTTCATTTGTCCTTTTTTGCTTTTGTTTTTCATTTATTTTCTTTTTGTTTTTCCGAAACATTTTTGTATACACTTCTGTTTACATTTCTGTTTTATCTTCTCTATTATTATAACTTATTTTTAGTTTGTTATATTTTCTTTCTAATTATATAATTGAAGCGTAAAGAAAGGCTGTTTTTCTATTCCTTTCAATTCTAAATACATGTATTTCAGAATGCATTTTAGAATTTATCGAATATAAAAACAGCCATTATAAATTATTTATTCATCATCCAGCTTTAACACACTCATAAAAGCCTTCTGAGGTATTTCTACGTTGCCTACCTGACGCATTCTCTTCTTTCCTTCCTTCTGCTTTTCCAGAAGCTTTTTCTTTCGTGTAATATCACCGCCGTAACATTTTGCCAGAACATCCTTACGCATGGCCTTTACCGTCTCTCTCGCTATAATCTTACTTCCAATAGCTGCTTGTATCGGTATTTCAAAAAGCTGTCTCGGTATTTCTTCCTTCAGCTTCTCACACATCTTTCTTCCGCGCTCATAAGCGCTTTCTGCATGTACGATAAAGGTTAACGCATCCACTTCTTCCTTATTTATTAAGATATCCAGCTTCACAAGCTCCGATTGTACATAACCCTTTAATTCATAATCAAAGGAAGCATATCCTCTGGATCTGGATTTGAGGGCATCAAAGAAATCATAAATAATTTCATTTAACGGCAGTTCATATTTTAACAGTGCTCTGGTTGCCTCCATATATTCCATGCCAAGATAAATTCCACGGCGTTCCTGACATAGCTTCATAATTGATCCGACAAATTCCGTCGTCACCATGATTTCTGCAGAAACCATCGGTTCCTCTAGGTATACAATTTCTGAGGGATCGGGCAAATTGGTCGGATTCGTAATTTCAATAACCTGTCCGTCCGTTTTATGAACCTTATAGATAACGCTGGGAGCGGTTGTTACAAGATCCAGGTTATATTCTCTTTCCAGTCTCTCCTGAATGATTTCGAGATGCAACAGCCCTAGGAAACCACAGCGGAAACCAAAACCTAAGGCAATTGAGGTTTCAGGTTCAAACTGAAGGGATGCATCATTTAACTGAAGTTTCTCAAGTGCATCACGCAAATCAGGATATTTTGCACCATCCGCCGGATACATACCGCAGTATACCATTGGATTAACCTTCTTATAACCGGGAAGGGGCTGGGCGCAGGGACGCTTATGATCCGTAACCGTATCACCTACCCGTGTATCCTTAACATTCTTAAGACTTGCTGTAATATAACCTACCATTCCGGCAGACAATTCCTGTGTCGGAATGAATTGTCCCGGACCGAAGATTCCCAGTTCTACCACTTCAGCGGTTGCTCCAGTAGCCATCATCCGGATTTCAGTTCCGCGCTTTACGGTTCCTTCCTTAATTCTGCAGAATACGATTACTCCCTTATATGGATCATAAATAGAGTCAAAAATCAATGCCTGCAACGGTGCTTGTGGATCTCCATTCGGTGCAGGAATCTTTGATACAATCTGCTCTAAAACCTGTTCAATATTAGTACCGACCTTTGCTGAGATCAGCGGAGCATCATGAGCCTCCAGTCCAATCACATCTTCGATTTCAGCAATAACGCGTTCTGGGTCTGCACTCGGAAGATCTATTTTATTAATGACTGGCATGACATCCAGATTATGATCCAGTGCAAGATATACATTAGCAAGAGTCTGTGCTTCAATACCCTGTGCGGCATCTACCACCAGAATTGCTCCCTCACAGGCAGCCAGACTTCTGGAAACCTCATAGTTAAAATCCACATGTCCGGGAGTATCTATTAAATTAAAAATGTATTCCTCCCCATTCTTCGCTTTATATACGGTACGAATTGTCTGGGCTTTAATGGTGATTCCTCTTTCCCTCTCCAAATCCATATTATCAAGTACCTGAGCCTGCATTTCCCTACTGGTAAGCAGTCCTGTCATCTCAATAATTCGGTCGGCAAGGGTTGATTTACCGTGATCTATATGTGCTATAATACAGAAATTCCTTATTTTACTTTGGTCTAAGGCCATGTTAATCCTCCTGGGTATACATCAATGCATTTTATCTGTATGATTATATCACATGGTTTTCACAGTGGCAATTATTTTCCCTGCTGAATACTGTTACGTTTCGTACTTTCTCAAAGGGAACCATTTCATTTACTGCCCGGCAATATGCTTTGATGTCATACACTCAACATCCGAATGCCGCAAAGAGCGGTATCTAGCTAATTTATTTATTTCTGTTCATAGTCTGCTCTTTTTCTTCCGTAATATCAGTTTCTTTCAAAATATTAATTTCTGTTCATAGTAGGCACTGTTTCTTTCGTAATATCTTCCACTACCTTAATCTTACTTTTCACCATTCCCATCTTGCAGGAATAAACTATGTCGCCTGCTTCCTCAGGTGTGAACTCTATTCTATTGTTACCTGGTTTAAGTTCTTTCTCTATATCATATTTCGGTATGGTCAAAACTTTGTTACAGGCATTTAAATCCGCAGATGCTGCTTTAATTATGAAATGGACGGGTATTCCCCTCTGTACAACAATTGGCGCATATTTTTTTGGTTTAATCTCAATTGTTACTGTTTGTACCTTGCCATTGATCTGCGCATAATGTAGTTCTAGGGTTGCTAGCATACCAATCTTGGAAAGTATCATACTTAGTCCGATTCCTAAAATAGCAGCAACGGATAAGGCAGCAATAACCTTTCGTACTATTATCCTTTTCGATTTTATTTTTTCACTCATTTAATTTATAATCTCCTTTATAGTGGGTAGGAAAGATTTATATGTATATCCCAATACAGATGTTATTCCTATTTTACATCGAAGCCTTTTATCAGAACATCAACTTTAATCGGCTTTCCATCCTTATCTGTCATCGGCATTTTCGTAAATACCCAATCCTTTATTGAACTCATATCCACGCCGGCAGCTATAAATGGCTCTGGATTTAAGATAAATGCCATATCTGTTTTATTTTTATCCATATCTTTCGCCCAGGCAAAGGAATTTCCATTTCCAAGAGATATCTTATAATGATCTCCTTCTTCATGGTAACCAATGATATCTCTATTGGTTTTGACAATTTCCTTGAACGTATTTAAAACTGTTTTTTTCGCGTTCTCTGAAAAGCTATCCCCTCCGTATTCAAAGGGCATTGTAATTAATCCTGTTGTTTTATCGTAAAGATACTGTCCCTTCGGTAATCTAGCAACGTCCAAACCTGCTTGTAAAAAGGGTTTTGCATCGAATTTCACTGTGATGTCCGGCTTGTCACTATTAAAGTCATAGCTTAAAAGCAAACTTTCCTCCCCATCTACTCCACGGATTTCCCAGCCTTTATTTATATTATCGATAACCACTTGATCAGGTACAGCCTTTACTAAAGAGTCAAAAGAAGTAACCGACACCTTAGCTACCAGATCCGTAGCCTGACAGCCGGTAAATAAAAACATTATAGTAACTAATGAAAATATTAATAATAATTTTTTGTTGTTCATATCGTCCTCCTATCTTTACTTCATCAATCTGTCTATTGTAATCATCAGTTCATCGACTACATCCAAATTTCCTTCTTTAATTCTTTTCACCATACAGCTTTTTAAATGATTTTCCAGCAGGAGCATTCCTACGGACTTCATTGCCGCCTGTACTGCAATAATTTGATTTAAGATATCATCGCAATAGCAATCTTTTTCTATCATCCCTTTTATACCTCGAACTTGACCTTCAATTCGATTAAGCCTGGTTGTTAAGGAGACTTTCATTTGATCAGATCGGTTGGTGATCCTATCATGGCCAAATTCACTGTGAGTATCCTCAGTATCACAGATACCGCAACTTTCACAGTTTATTTTATTAACCACAGCATCCACAACCTTTCTCCGGCTTCTCTTCCATAATTCCGGTTACATCGTATCCAGCTTCTTCAATAGCTTTCTTCAGATTTTCATCACTTACTTCACTACCTGCTTCCAAAATTGCATATTTTCCCTGCAGCTCTACATTTACATCTGAGGTTCCGGCAATTCCCATGATTGCCTCTTTGACATGTCTAACACAATTCATACAACTCATTCCTTCAATAAATATCTTTTTCATTATTCATAATCTCCTCTTACTATTTTTTAGGTTTAAAGTTTTTTAATCTTAAAGCGTTGGTAAGGACGGATACGGAACTAAATGACATGGCCGCTGCAGCGAAAACTGGGTTTAACAGATATCCACCAAAAGCATAGAACACTCCAGCTGCCAAAGGAATTCCCGCACTATTGTAGCCAAATGCCCAGAAAAGATTCTGCTTGATATTTCTTATAGTACGCTTGCTAAGTTGTATCGCTGTGATAACATCCATAAGATCACTTTTCATCAAAACAATATCTGCTGATTCCATTGCTATATCCGTGCCTGATCCTATTGCAATCCCTATATCTGCCTGAACTAAGGCTGGGGCATCATTAATGCCATCTCCTACCATAGCTACTTTTTTACCTTCGGATTGTAATAACTTCACCTCATTGGCTTTATCCTGAGGAAGAACCTCTGCTAAAATCCTGTCTATTCCAACCTGTTTTGCAATAGCCTGTGCGGTTCTTTGATTATCTCCGGTAATCATAGCAACTTCCATACCCATATCATGTAATCTGCGGATTGCCTTGGCACTATTCTCCTTAATAGTATCCGCCACAGCTATAATTCCAGCAAGCTTATAATCAACGGCAATATACATGGGAGTTTTACCCTCCGAAGCCAAATGGTCAGCTTTATCACACATTGTTCCCAGTTCTATCTTTTTATCCAACATTAATCTGTGATTTCCCAGATGAACTGTTTTGTGATCAATTACTGTTTCAATTCCCAGTCCCGGTAGAGCGGCAAAACGCTCTGGCCTTATGAATGCTATTCCTTCCTTTTCTGCACTTCTTATAATTGCCTCTCCTAAGGGATGCTCCGATTCTTTTTCTGCTGATGCCGCCAATTGAAGCAGCGTATTCTTATCCATAAGTTCCTTTGTTATAATATTCGTTACTTCAGGGCTCCCCTTTGTTATGGTTCCAGTTTTATCAAAGACTATGGTATTCAATTTATGAGTAGTTTCCAATGCCTCACCGCCTTTGAATAAAACTCCGCATTCTGCACCCTTACCCGTTCCTACCATAATAGCTGTCGGCGTAGCTAATCCCAAAGCACAAGGACAGGCAATTACTAAAACAGCTATGAAAATCGTCAAAGCAAATACCATACTTTGCCCTGAAATATACCATGCTAACGCAGCTAATATAGCGATCAGGAAAACAATAGGAACAAAATAGCCTGAAACAATATCTGCCATTTTAGCAATCGGAGCCTTGGAGCCCTGTGCCTCCTCCACCAACCTGATAATCTGGGAAAGCGCCGTCTCACTCCCCACCCTGGTAGCCTTAAAACGGATGGAACCATTTTTATTGATACTGGCTGCATATACGTTATCTCCGATTTTTTTCTCAACCGGCATGCTCTCTCCGGTGAGCATTGATTCGTCTACGGAAGTGAATCCTTCCATTACCTCTCCATCTACGGGTATCTTTTCACCTGGCTTAACAAGTACCACATCCCCCACTTCCACGACTTCAATTGGAATTACTTCTTCCTTGCCTTTTTTGATAACAACAGCAGTCTTTGGTGTAAGACCCATTAGTTTCTTGATTGCCTCCGATGTTCTTCCCTTAGATACGGCCTCCAGTGATTTTCCAAGTAATATAAGTGTTATAATTACACCTGCTGATTCAAAATACAAATTATTCACATATTTAAAATCCCCAGTGATGATTCGGTAAGAGGAATACAAGCTGTAACCAACTGCAGCCGATGTTCCCATTGCAATTAAAGAATCCATATTGGGACTTCTTCTGAGGATTGCCATAAAGCCTACACTATAAAAACGTCGTCCTACAATCAGAATCGGAGTAACCAAACTGATTTCTACCAAGGCATAGGATAAAGGATACTGCATTGGGTTCAACCAATTTGGTATCGGCCATCGCAGCCACCAGATCATGGAACCCATAGCAAGGTATAATAACGGTACAGCAAATATTGCTGATGTGATGAATTTTCTCCATAAGGAACGGATCTCCTTATCCTTTCTTAACTTATCCTCATCCATTCCTGTATGCAGCTCATTATCCAAGGCTTTATAACCAGCTTTAGCAATAGCCTGTTTGATGTCCTCTTCTGTCAAATTGCTGTTATCATAGGTTATATTCAAAATCTCCGTAGCAAAGTTAACACTTGCCTCGGATACACCTTCCAGTTTTCCTGTCACTCTTTCAACAGTTCTTGCACAAGCTGCACAGGTCATTCCAGTAATTTTATACTTCTTTGTCTTCATATACATCTCCAATCTGCCGCCTTATATAACCATTTTCACATTTCGATACAGGATACCTCAAAGCGGCTATGATATAAATCTTATTGAATCAGCTGATTAATTTTATTGCATACAATACCCTGGTATGGTATTCACAGGAACAATCCGATAATATCATGGAAAAAGCAGGTTTATAAGTGGCTAAATGTATGATTATTATGTGCATGAAAAAAAGCAGGCAGGTATACTTTTGTACACCTGCCTGCTTTCACTTTTCTTATCATCTAATTGATCAATCCAAATTCTTTCGCAACATTAACTGCCTGCATTCTGTTAATGACTTTAAGCTTTTTATAGATATTACCAGTATGTTTTTTCACAGTACTTAAGGAGATATAAAGTGTCTTCCCAATATCACCATAACTAAGCCCCTGTGATAGCAGGTTTATAACCTCTAATTCCCTGTCACTTAATGGTTCCGATTCAATCATTGGCTTTAATGTATATTTTCTTTTATTATCAAATCCTAGTAAAAGCTGTTCTACATAAACTGGTAAATATTCATTATCAAATTTCACCTGTTTACTAAAACGTATTAATAGATCCTGTATAGGCTTACCACGGTCAAGGAATGTTCTGATTACTTTCTCTGAACCCTTTGTTTCTAAAGCATTCTTCAAGCATATCAGCGCCTCATCAGCTTTATTCTCTGCCATTAATACAATGGACTTTAATAGTAACCACTCTATTTTTTTCCTTGGATATAAACTCAAGTCCATGTTTGCATTAATATATTCCAATCGACTGATAACCTGCCCGTAATCCTTCCTGCCTAAAAATAACTCTGCCTGTGCTTCAGCTATCTTTAATTCTGCGTCCTTATCCATCTGCATCTTAAATAAATTCAGATACTCATCGGCACGATCCGTCATACCAATTAGAACCAAAAGATTTATAATTGCGGGGAGTTCTAAAAGTATAAAAAGATTTCCACCCTCCGGTTTCACCAAGCTGTCTAATTCCCTCATTACTTTAATAGCTTCCGTTTTTTTACCGGTATAATACAAAATCTTGGCAAGTAGTACATAGCCTTTTATTTTCTCATAGAAAATGTCATTATAGGTATTACACAGTTCTAATCCCTTCATTACATATAAATAAGCCTGTGTGAATTCTCCATAATCATAATGAGTGGCTGCCAGACAAAAATACATACAATTTTTATGAGTAATATTTTCGTTAAGCAATTGCTTCAATGGTGTTATAAAATCCTCTGTTTCTCCTTTTAAATACCAAATGGAAGTCATATAAAAACGACTTAGCAGACCAGCCTCCGAAGCTTCATTTGGATTTATGGCATTTACTTTATCACTAATTGATAAAGCTTTACTAAAATATGCTTCTGCTTCTTTAAGCTTTCCCAAAGACCTGTAAATAAACCCAAGAATTAGACATAAAGTAATACCCGAACTATCAGAATTGGGCAATAATCTCAGTGCCTCTTTTGCATATTTTACAATTTCAGAGAGGTTCTCATATTTTAATGAGATGATAGCACGCAGTTTATTTACCAAACCCTCAAAGCCATGAAACATATCGCTATCCAGATTAATTCCGAGTTCTATCAGTTCTCTCTCATCTGCGCTGATCTGACCAGTATTTGCTAAAGCCAAAGCATAACCAATGCTCATATTCGGATTTGCGTTATACATCTCACAGGGTAACGCCTCAAAATAACTGCAGATGCTTTTCGGTCCTATCACCTCACAATGGGATTTGCTATGATAATATTTCTCTAAAAGCATAATCGTATGATCGGCCTTAGATGCCATAATGGAGTATTCGATCGCCTCTTTCAATTCACCCCTTTTTTCATACCAACTGCTGGCAGACAGATACAGTTCATTTACCTCTTTTGGATATTCAGATTTTAGCATTTTCACAAGGACTTCCGATAGTAAAGGATGATACCGATAGTTTTCCTGTCTATCATCCAATCGAATGATAAAAAGATTATTTTTTTCTAAAAACTTTAATATATCCTGAGAATGCTCCGAGCCAGTTAATTCATTACAAATAGTTTTATTTAGTATTTTTAAAATGGAGGTCTTCAATAAGAATTTCTTAATTTCGGCTTCCTGCAGATTAACGACCTCTTCCATAATATAATGAAATATCTTCTCATCGCTGCTGTCAAAATTGCAAATATAGCTACTTTTATCCGCACAACTTTTTAAGGAAAGTGCTGCTGCCTTTAATGCTGCTATCCAGCCCTCCGTCTTATCAGCTAATCGCCAAACCTCCTCATTGGTTAACTTCAAGTCTACTATTTCATTGAAGTAAATATTAATATCCTCCCTTGTGAATCTTAAATCTTCCATATCCATAATCAAAACATTTTCATCCAATATCAGCTTTGAAATTGAAATGGACGGTAAGGTTCTGCTTATGATAATACAATGAAGATTTGGCGGTATATAAGATAGAAAGTACTCAAAGCATTTATGTAAAGTATCATGATCCATATTATGAAAATCATCAAAAACTATAAAACAATCGGAGGAAATTCCAGCGAAATAATTTATAATTAGATTAATACATTGCTCCACAGATAAAAAGGATATCCTGTCATATGGTAAGATAACCTCCTTCTGATTGATGGAAAACATTATATTTTGCCAAAGGCTGCCTTCTTCTCTGTCTTCTTTATCTAGATTAATCCAAGTAAAGTTTATATTTTCATTTTTCTTCCTAATCCAGCTGCTCACTGCCGTACTCTTTCCATATCCGGCAGGGGCATTGACAATGGTTAATTTCTTTTCCACTGCTCTATCTAATTTATCACTGATTTCAATCCGATCAAGCAACAAGCTTCCAGAATACGGGATATTAAATTTAGTAAAAGGAATATCTGCTAAATGGTTCAATACATTTCCTCCTAGTTTATAAACGGGTTTCGTACCTGTATTCCTTATAGCTTTTACAGAAGTACATAATTTTTTAACTACATTAAACTCTTTTCCCTTATAAATGTCAAGAAATATAAGAACGTAATACAATAAATATAAGGGATGTAATACCATAGTGATTTAACATTAATTATATACGGTACTACCGAACAAGGACAAAGTCATTCGATTGATTGAATTGACCGAAGAATCTGTTGAACACGATTGGTGCTTAAACAGCCATACCAACTACATTATCACAGAGAAAAAGCCTCTTATCCTTCATTTTATAAGGATTTGAGGCTATTTTTTATCTTAATTCTTCAATAATCAGGTTATAACACATGGTTTTCGCAGTGGTAATTAATTATTCTCCCTGTAGAACACTGTCGAGTACTTTCGCAAAGGGAACCATTGCATTTTTGGCTGACTCGATGGTATTCTCTTCCGTTCCGAGCTCCACGAGAAGGCACTTGGGTCGTACATGCATATTATATCGAAGCGGTTTTAGATAATTTTTTACAAAAAAGTTCGGATACAGCTCCTTTGATTTTAATTGCATCTGCAAACTGAATGCAAGATTATTCTGAAGATTCGGATTATCCAGATATGTAATCGGGCCTTCATTATCTCTGCTTAGCCCATTAAAAAGCATGACCCTCGCGGTCTCTTTCCCATTAATGGTGACCGTTCTTGCATTTCCACCATCCCTATGTAAATCAATTACCACCTCTATCGTCGGATTTTTTTTCAGTATTGTATTTAACGCCGCCTTCGTTCTGGTATATGCAACATTCCTACCATCTGCTCCATAATCATAGGCTGTCGTATCATGAATTACATTATAACCGTATTTATCTTTCAGTATGTCAGTCAAATAGCTTCCTACCCCAACTACGGTATCTTCACTGTTACCCGCACGACTGTTGGCATATGCCTCTTTGGAATGTGTATGGTATATGAGAATTTGAGGAGACTTATTATCCTGCTTCAATTTCATATCCTTGTCTAACAGTTTCTCGGCATTAAACAATGTCTCTGTAATTTTGGTTGATCCATCAACGATATAAAAATTCCTAATCAGAAAATTAATATCCTTCAACTGATCTAATGAATATTTTACTCCTGTTGTATTCGCTGTTTCTACCGACTCATTCTCTTGCGGGGTTGTTCTATCTTCTGTTTCTTCATAGACATCCCCCTTTTCATATCCTACCTGTAACTGATCAGAAACATTAGCCGGCTGCTGCGCTTGATCCTTTTGGATCATACTACTATTATAGACTGCTCCATTTGATAAGACATATTCCCTGCTTAGATATTTATCTGGAATCTCATAGATATCTGTTCCATTGACAATTCCCGTACTCATGGTTTCAGTCGCTGCCCCTTTAGTTATTGCATTATGGTTTTCATCTAATAAAGAAGAGTATTCCTTTGCTTCTACTGTTACTACAGAATTACTATCGGTAAACCTTTGAAGGGCAAATTCATTCATGGCGAATTCGATTGGAAAGTTAAACTGTTCTTCCTCTGCTGTATAGCTGACTAATGAGGATCCCTCCTCCATTACTTTACTGCACAGACCTGAGAACAAAATATCCACAAGAGTTGAGTCAGCTTGGCCAATATTAGCAGAAAAGGACAGGTTTGCAAACCGTGATAAAAGAAATAAGGATATCACAATAATTCCAGACCAGAGGATAGGATATATTCTTTTTCTCAGCTTCATTCTACTTTTTTTCATGACCGCCTCCAAGATTAACATTCGGCATGAAGCATACACCTAATTCATTATATTCAAATGGCTCGTATTTATTACCCTGTCCCATTATTTTATAATTCTTGTTTTAGTTAAAATATTGTTTTGAAATGAAGGGGGCTGTCGTGATTTAGATATTAAGAAATAACGGACTCTGCACAATCTCCACACACACATGTCTTCCAAACAGTGCATTAAGGAGAATATGCAGAATCCATTATTCACAGTAAGTTATTTTACGACAGCCTGTTCATTAATTTTCCCTATCGATGGTTTATGATACCCAAGGCAGTTTATCGATCATTCTTATAAATTTAATACCTTGCCATCGTCACACTGCCTGCGAGAAACAGGAATTCAATGCTTCCGACACTGTGTAACTAATTCGTTTTATTGATTCATCAATATTTTTCGGAGTGACAAACATATTTTCAATCTGCTGTTCTCTCACCTCAGAAATGAACTTATCAATATCTTCCTCACCAAATCCGCTTTTTTGCATATAAGTTGTTAGCGTATCTGCAACAATGGTTGCCGCATCCACAACAGTTGGTACCCCGAGGGCAATTACCTTAGTTCCCAGTGTTTCTTCATTAATTGCCTTTCTGTTATTGCCGATACCTGAACCGGGACTGATTCCCGTATCCGTCAACTGTACCGTTGTATTCACACGGCTTACACTTCTAGATGCCAGAGCATCAATAACAATCAGAAGCTTCGGTTTCGTTTCCTTAATAATACCTTTGATAATTTCTACTGTTTCCATTCCCGTCTGAGCCATGACTCCGGGAGAAATGGCACTGACACTGCCTAGATGATTTCTCTGTTTGAATTCATCCCCATACTCTTTGATTAAATGCCTAGTTACAAACAAATTATCCACTACCTGGGGTCCTAAGGCATCAGGCGTAACCTCACGGTTACCTAGACCCACCACTAGGATTTCTTCTCGTTTCAAATTGCCAGCAAGTTCCTTCAAATGTTTCGCTATTTCCTCCGATACCGGTTTATTATAGTCTTCATCCGATCCGTTAATATCGGGAGCTTCAATTGTAATATATGTTCCGATTGGCTTTTGCATAGCTTTAGCGCCTTTTTCATCCTTTATGATTACAGTGGAAACCCTAATATTATTCTTCTCATCATAATCCTCTGTTAAAACGACTCCCCTTATCTCCACATCATCCTCAGGGAAGCTTTCTCTAGCCTCCAGCGCAAGGTCGGTTCTTATTTTATTATTCACTATGTGTTTCCTCCATTTTTTAGTTTTATTTTCTGCAAAGTTTTTAAAATTATGTATTGACAGAACAAAAGCTATCGGCTACTATAATATAGTATGTTTCCATTAGAACGTCCGTGTCCGGATTTAATGAAACAAGTATTCGAACAACCTAAATCAGGCTAGCATCTCACTCTCAATTTGGTGTTCCTGCATAACGGTTGAATTAATTAAAAGTTGGAGGTGTACGAATTGGCTAACATTAAATCTGCTAAAAAAAGAATTTTAGTTAATGAGACAAAAGCTGCTAGAAATAAGCAAATCAAGTCCAAGGTTAAGACGGTTATTAAAAAAGTTGATGCAGCAGTTGCAGCAGGTGATAAGGATCTTGCAAAAACCAATCTGGTTGAAGCTGTTTCCGAGATCGATAAGGCTTGCTCCAAAGGTGTATTCCATAAGAATACAGCAGCAAGAAAAGTATCCCGTTTATCCAAGGCTATCAATAATATAGCATAATGAATTGAACCAAGTAACCCCTAGAAATGTCAACCCACATTTCTAGGGGTTTTTCGTTATATCTCGGGTTTTTATGTGACTTACGTTTTGCTTCACTCACATAAAACACCTCGTATCATCATAGGTCAAACTATGAATAGTTATTTTTTTCATCAATTATAATAAGATATCTGTCATATCTTCACTCTCGAGAATCCGCTTTAATATCCTTATCCCGTCTTCAAATTCAGCAGAGTCTCTCGCGGCAGTTACGGAAATTCTCACTGCCCCCCTCGAGCGAGAATTGCCAACCAAAAATCTCTCCGCGGAAAACACCTGAACTCCTTCATTCTTAGCACAAATCTCAAAGCTGATTCCGGTAAAAACTTCCGGAAGATAGATAAAACGAAACGGACAATCAATCTCTCCATAGATTTCATATTTACCCAAATGTCGATCAACAATTTCGTTCTGTTCTCTAGTGTACTGTCTTCTTTCCGCAGCGATAACATCCGCCTTCTTCGAATGAATCAATCTCGAAGCCAATTCCAGAATAAAAGGAGATATGGATATATCCATATTATAAATTCCAGTGGATACCTCTTTGCGGTAAGCCTCAGGTACAGCCAGATAGGCAAGCCTCAAACCCGGAGAAATAATCTTTGATAAACTGAGTATATAAATGGTCTGTTCAGCGGCAAAGGAAGCAACCGGAGGAATGGGATCTTCCTTAAGAAGGCTGTTGATTGCATCTTCTATGATAATTATATGATATTGCCTACCTATCTCTGCTATCATTTTTCTGGTTTTCAGGCTCATAATATGAGCTGTCGGATTATGAAAGTCCGGTATGATATATAATCCTTTTATTTTATCATTCTTACAGGCATTCATCAGTCCTTCTTGCGTGATCTCTCCATCCTCCCAATCAATCGGAACCAGTTGAATCCCCAGCATCTTCGCAGCAGTTTTTATTCCCGGATAAGTTAATGGATCCGTTCCTATCTTATCACCTGCTTTAAACAAAGAAGCTAAAACTGCTGTAATCGCATTCTGACCACCACAAGAAAATAAAATCTGTTGTGGATCTA
>JAEWMT010000130.1 GCA_023393095.1 Bacillota bacterium | reverse complement strand
GGATATTTGTTCGTGAAAACGATAGAATATTCATTAAAAGTGGTTTTATGGTTACGGAGGTCAAGGTCATCATGGAGACAACGATGAAAAATATTGCAGTTCTGGGGTCAACTGGATCAATTGGTACACAAACCTTGGATATTGTCAGAGAATATAAGGATTTACTGAAAGTTACTGCTATGGCAGCCGGAAGTAATATCGAATTACTTGAAAAACAGGTAAGGGAATTTATGCCTGAAATAGTTTGTGTATTTCATGAGGATAAGGCAAAACAATTTAAAAATAATATCAAGGATTTGCCTGTTAAAGTTGTAACCGGGATGGACGGTCTGATCGCTTGTGCTGTGGTACAATCATCGGATACGGTAGTTACGGCTATGGTTGGCATGATAGGTATCAGACCGACCATTGAGGCAATCAAAGCAGGAAAGAATATAGCACTGGCTAATAAGGAAACCTTAGTAACAGCTGGACATATCATTATGCCATTAATCAAGGAAAAAAAAGTTGCACTTCTTCCCGTAGACAGCGAGCATTCTGCTATTTTTCAATCCCTTAATGGAGAGAATAAGAAACAGGTATCTAAAATAATTTTAACAGCTTCGGGAGGACCCTTCCGTGGAAAAGAGTTACAAGAGTTGGAAGATATTCAGCCAAAGGATGCATTAAAACATCCAAACTGGGCAATGGGACAGAAGATTACAATTGATTCAGCGACCATGGTGAATAAAGGCTTAGAAGTTATGGAAGCTGCATGGCTGTTTGATGTCAGCCTAGATCAGATTCAGGTTGTAGTTCATCCACAAAGTGTAATACACTCTGCTGTGGAATATATCGATGGCAGTATGATTGCTCAGATGGGAGTTCCTGATATGAGACTGCCAATTCAATATGCTTTATTTTATCCAAATAGAAGAGAACTGTCATCAACACAGCGACTTGATCTAACAATGATGGCACAGCTTACCTTTGAAGAACCGGATATCGAGACCTTTTATGGATTAAAGCTTGCATACGAAGCAGGAAGTATTGGTGGAAGTATGCCCACGGTATATAATGCTGCAAATGAGTGGGCAGTTGCTAAGTTTTTAAAAGGAGAGATTTCTTTCCTTGCCATACCTCAACTGATTAAAGAAGCGATGAACAATCATAAATTCATTGATAACCCGACGCTTAATGAAATTCTGAATACGGAACAACAGACATATGATTTTGTAAGAGAAGTAATGAAATCCGAATCAATTAATTAGAGTCTTATAAATACGGATGCGGATTTGCAGAAAGGATTCATTTATTTTATGAAAATAATTTTAGCATTATTAATATTAAGTATTATAGTTATTATCCATGAATTGGGACATTTCCTGCTAGCAAAAAAGAATGGAATTACAGTTACCGAATTTTCAGTAGGAATGGGCCCCAGAATAGCGAGCTTTGTTCATAATGGAACCAGGTATTCCTTAAAGCTTTTTCCGATTGGCGGTTCTTGTATGATGTTGGGTGAGGATGAGGCAGTTGAAGATGAGGGTGCCTTTCATAAAAAAGGAGTATGGGCAAGATTTTCCGTAATCTTTGCTGGTGCTTTTTTCAATTTTATCTTTGCATTTATTCTGGCTTTGATCCTGCTTGGTGATGCAGGAGTTGATAAACCATATGTAACTGCGGTAAAAAGCGGCAGTCCTGCAGATGGTAAATTGATGAAAGGGGATCAGATTACAAGCATCAATGGTTCTCCGATCCATTTTGGACGTGAAATCTGGTATAATTATTATTTTAATAATCTGAAGGATAAACCGGAGATTATAACATATGTTAGAGATGGGAAAAAGAATACTGCAGAAATCACTCCAAAGTGGCTGGATCTCTATCAGTTTGGAATTAATTATAATGATGATAGTACTGAAGCAAATATCACTATAGTTACAAAAGATTTTCCCTTTGATAAAGCTGGTATTGCAGTAGGTGATGTCATCGTTGATATCAATGGAACTAAGATTTCAAAAGAAGAAGACCTTGCGAAATATTTTGAAAATAATCCATTGACAAAGGAAAAGGTAACAGTAAGCTACTTGAAAGCTGGAAAAGGTGAGCCGATTACGGTTGACATTACACCGAAGCATGTTAGCAGTGGTTATGACATGGGCTGGTATTATAATTACTCTTCAACCGAGAAGGTATCTGCTTTCGAAGTTGTTAAGTATAGCTTTTATGAATTAAAACTGAATATAGTGAATACCATTAAAAGTGTTTTCTATTTGATTACGACGAAAATTGGTTTTAATCAAGTATCTGGGCCACTTGGAATTGTAAATTATGTAGGAGATATTGTACAACAATCACAGGAATATGGTTTTCATACGGTTGTGCTGAATTTAATTCGTTTTAGTATTTTAATCAGTGCGAACCTTGGTGTCATGAATTTATTACCTTTACCTGCACTGGATGGAGGAAGACTTGTATTTCTGTTGATTGAAGCAATCAGGAGAAAACCGGTTCCAAAGGAAAAGGAAGCTCTGGTGCACATGGTGGGTATGGTTTTGCTGATGATTTTAATGGTATTTGTACTATTTAATGATATTAAAAATATTGCAAGTTAAAGGAATGATTGAATGTATCGTGAGAATACAAAGGTGATTAAGATTGGTAACAGACAAATCGGAGGAGGTAATCCGATATTAATACAATCAATGACCAATACGAAAACTGAGGATGTAAAGGCTACCGTTAAGCAGATCCAAAGGCTGACAGCAGCAGGGTGTGAAATTATCCGTTGTACGGTTCCAAATATGGAAGCAGCAGCCGCATTATCTGAAATAAAGAAAAATATCACGATACCTTTGGTGGCCGATATTCATTTTGATTACCGGCTTGCGATTGCCGCCATGGAGAACGGCGCTGATAAGATAAGGATCAATCCGGGTAATATCGGGGATGAAGACAGGCTTAGAGCAGTTGTAACTGTGGCAAAGGAAAGAAGCATTCCGATCCGCGTGGGTGTTAACAGCGGCTCCTTAGAGAAGGATATTATTGCAAAATACGGCAGAGTTACCGCAGAGGGACTTGTCGAAAGTGCACTTGATAAAGTAAAAAGAATTGAGGATATGGATTACGATCAGCTGGTCATCAGTATTAAATCATCGGATGTGATAATGTGTGTGAAAGCCCATGAACTAATTGCAAATCAGACAAATTATCCGCTTCATGTAGGAATCACAGAGGCAGGAACCGTGAATGCAGGTAATATCAAATCAGCTCTTGGTTTGGGAATCATACTTTACCAGGGAATTGGTGATACCATCCGAGTATCTTTAACCGGAGATCCTGTAGAGGAAATTAAATCAGCTAAATTAATACTAAAGACGCTGGGCTACCGTAGGGGGGGAGTGGAAGTGGTTTCCTGTCCGACCTGCGGTAGAACCCAGATTGATTTAATCAAACTTGCAAATGAGGTAGAACAAATGGTTGCAGATATGGATATCGATATTAAGGTAGCTGTCATGGGCTGTGCGGTGAATGGACCCGGAGAAGCGAAAGAAGCGGATATCGGTATCGCTGGGGGTAAGGGCGAAGGATTGATCATAAAAAAGGGTGAAATTATTCGCAAGGTACCGGAAGAGAACCTATTGGAGGAATTGAGGGAAGAGCTACTTCATTGGGAAGTTTAGATACAAGGAGAATGGATATGCTGTTTTTTAAAGCATTTGAACAGTTAAAAGTTGATCAGGAGTTACAAAAGCTATATAGCGAGGTAGATGTTCAAAAGGTTCTGGCTTCCAAGCAGACGAAGAATATGTATGTATGCATGAAAAGCAACCGCCTGATTAGTAGACAGAATATAAAGAAAATGGAAGAACTGCTTAACCGGCAGCTCTTTTTACATACGGGAAATAAGGCATTCTTAAGGCCCCAATATGAATTGTCCGCGCAGTATACCTTGGATAAACTATTTCCGATCTACCGGGATAGTATACTGGAAGAGCTGCAGGAGGAGAGTGTCGTAACCTATCATATTTTTAAGGATGCAGAGGTTTCTATTGATGGTATGCAAATGACGATCCGGGTAACGGATAGCTGTGTCGTTAAGGATAAAATGACAAAATTAAAGGATTTTCTGGAAACTATGTTTCAGGAACGCTTTGATTATACTGTTCAGGTGATTCTTGATTATATTGAGCCGAAGGAAGAAAAGGAAGATATTGAGAAGGAGTATCGAAGAAAGATGCTTCAGATGACCAAGGAAGATCATTCGGAGAAAGAAGATGCATCAGTCCCAGATATGCAAAATCCAACGGATACACTGGGAGCGAAAGCAGCTACATCGAATACCGCGAATACGATAAATACTACGAACAAGGCAGAAACAGCTTCATCAGCAAATAAGGTGGCTTCGAATAGTCCAAAAGCCGCCGGATTTAACAAGACTGGTAAGAGTGCTTACGAAAAGGGAAAGGGCAGCTATCGAAAGCTTCCTCAGGATCCTTCTGTTGTATATGGAAGGAATTTTGATGGTAATGTGATACCGATATGTGATATTAATGCTGAAATCGGAGAGGTAGTAATCCGAGGCAAACTGATAAAGCCAGATAACCGAACGATCGGGAATGAGAAAAGCATTGTAACATTTATTATGACGGATTTTACTGATTCCATCAAGGTAAAGCTGTATGCAAAAACAATTGAAGTGGATGAGATTACTTCTGTGCTAAAACCGGGTGGATATTTCATGTTAAAGGGGATTGCACAGATGGATACCTATGAGAGGGATATTACTATAGGTTCCGTTGTTGGTATTAAGACCATCAGTGATTTTACCACTTCAAGAAGTGATCAGGCTCCGGTAAAAAGAGTTGAGCTTCACGCCCATACCATGATGAGTGACATGGATTCCGTTGTAGACTGTAAGACCATGATTAAGCGTGCTTTCAAATGGGGGCATAAAGCAATTGCCATAACTGACCATGGAGTCGTTCAGTCTTTTCCCGATGCAAATCATGCGTTGAATCCGAAGGATTATAAGGATGAAGAGGAGCAGAAGAGGGCAAAGGAATTCAAGGTAATCTACGGAGTGGAGGCTTACCTCGTAGATGATATTAAAGAGGTCGTAACCAATGCTAGGGAACAGAGTCTGGATGACCCGTGCGTTGTCTTTGATATCGAAACCACCGGCTTTAGCCAGAACAATGATAGGATTATTGAAATCGGTGCGGTTAAGGTTATGAATGGTCAGATTGTGGATAAGTACAGTACATTTATCAATCCGGAGGTACCAATTCCATTTGAGATTGAACATTTAACCTCAATCAATGATGATATGGTGCTTGATGCACCTAAAATAGAGAAAGTATTGCCGGAATTTCTTGCGTTTTGCGAGGGCTGTACCCTTGTGGCTCATAACGCTTCCTTTGATGTTGGCTTTATCAAGAAAAATGCTGAACGTCAGGGAATCGAAATAGATTTTACTGTAATTGATACGGTGGGCTTATCCAGAATATTGCTTCCGGATCTAAGTAAATATAAGCTTAATACCGTAGCAAAGGCATTAAAAGTATCCTTGGAAAATCATCATCGCGCGGTGGATGATGCAGGGGCAACTGCTGAGATTTTCTGTAAGCTTTGTGCAAAGTTGAAGGAGCAGGAGATAACCAAGGTAAATGAGATTGATAAACTGGGTAAGCTATCAACGGAAGCAATCCGAAAGCTTCCAGCTTATCATACTATTTTACTTGCGAAAAATGATGTTGGGCGTGTAAACCTGTACAAGATGGTATCTCTGTCCCATTTGGAATATTATTATAAAAGACCGAAGATTCCAAAGAGTCTTCTTATGGAATGCAGGGAAGGAATTATCGTGGGATCAGCTTGTGAAGCCGGTGAAATCTTCCGTGCAGTACAGACGAATCAGCCACATGAGCAGATTGCAAGACTTGTGAATTTATATGATTATCTCGAGATTCAGCCATTATGCAATAATGAATTCATGATCCGAAGTGAACGCAGTGACGATAGGGATATTAATTCAAGGGAAGATCTAATCGAGCTTAACAAGAAAATAATAGCGTTAGGAGAAGAATATAATAAGCCGGTGGTCGCAACCTGCGATGTGCATTTCCTTGATCCGGAGGATGGCATCTACCGACAGATTATCCTTGCCGGCAAAGGCTTTAAGGATACCGACGAACAGCCTGCCCTATATTTACGAACAACCGAAGAAATGCTTGAGGAATTTATGTATCTGGGTAAGGATAAGGCAGAAGAGGTAGTAATCAAGAACCCTAATCTGATTGCCGACATGATTGAGAAGATCTCTCCGGTGCGTCCGGATAAATGTCCTCCGGTACTTCCGAATTCTGATGATGATCTTCGTAAGATCTGCTACGATAAGGCACATTCCATGTATGGAGATCCCCTACCGAAACCGGTAGAGGAGCGTCTGGAGCATGAACTGGAATCTATTATCAAAAACGGATTTGCGGTTATGTATATCATAGCGCAGAAGTTAGTATGGAAATCCAATGAGGATGGATATCTGGTAGGCTCCCGTGGTTCGGTCGGTTCCTCCTTTGCTGCTGCCATGGCAGGAATCACGGAAGTAAATTCCCTGCCTCCTCATTATTATTGTGCCCATTGCCATTATTCTGATTTTGATTCGGAAGAGGTAAAAAAACGTGCAGGAAGCTCTGGATGCGATATGCCGGATAAGCTTTGTCCAAACTGCGGTCAGCCATTAGTGAAAGACGGTCACGATATCCCATTTGAAACCTTCCTTGGTTTCTATGGAGATAAGGAGCCGGATATCGACCTTAACTTCTCCGGTGAATATCAAAGTAAAGCTCATGATTATACGGAAGTTATTTTTGGTAAGGGTAATACTTTCCGAGCTGGAACCATTGGTACTCTCGCTGATAAGACGGCTTTTGGCTATGCGCAGCATTATTTTGAAGAGCGCGGTCTTCATAAACGGAATTGTGAAATAGACCGGATCGTTGGGGGGCTGGTTGGTGTAAGAAGGACAACCGGACAGCATCCGGGAGGTATTGTCGTTATGCCCCAAGGAGAGAATATCTATTCCTTTACTCCGGTACAGCATCCGGCAAATGATATGACAACCAAGACCATTACAACACATTTCGATTACCACTCCATAGACCATAACCTGTTAAAGCTTGATATTTTAGGCCATGATGATCCGACTATGATTCGTAAGCTGGAGGATCTAACCGGATTGAATGCCCAAGAAATCAGATTGGATGATGAGAAGGTACTCAGCCTGTTCCATGATCTGAGTGCTCTTGGAATTACACCAAAGGATCTGGATGGTTGTGAATTAGGATGTCTTGGTATCCCAGAGTTTGGTACGGATTTCGTTATGCAGATGGTGAAGGATACAAAACCGAAATCCTTCTCTGATCTGGTACGTATCTCCGGATTGTCCCATGGTACCGACGTATGGTTAAATAATGCCCAGACCTTGATTCAGAATGGAAACTGTACTCTGGAAACCGCAATCTGTACCCGTGATGATATTATGCTCTATCTGATACAGACAGGCGTAGAGCCAGGACTTTCCTTCAAGATCATGGAAAGTGTCCGTAAAGGTAAGGGGTTGACACCGGATATGGAAGAAGCTATGGTGGCGGCTGGAGTACCGGACTGGTATATCTGGTCCTGTAAGCAGATTAAGTACATGTTCCCGAAAGCCCATGCATGCGCTTATGTTATGATGGCATTCCGTATTGCTTACTTCAAAGTATATCATCCTCTGGCTTACTATGCGGCATATTTTAGTATCCGCGCTTCGGCCTTCAACTATGAGCTGATGTGTCTTGGACGAGATCGCTTGGAACAGCATTTGGCTGACTATAAGAGAAGAAGCAATACCTTAACAAAGAAGGAGCAGGATACCTTCAAGGATATGCGAATTGTTCAGGAAATGTATGCAAGAGGTTTTAATTTCATTCCTCTTGATATATACCGTGCAGAAGCCCGCAACTTCCAGATCATAGATGATAAGCTAATGCCGTCCTTAAGTACGATTGACGGACTGGGAGATAAGGCGGCTGATGCGGTTGTAGAAGCAGCAAAGCAGGGTAAATTCCTATCAAGGGATGATTTTAAAATCCGCTGCAAAGTCAGCTCTACCGTGGTTGATAGTATGGCTACTATGGGCTTATTTGGTGACCTGCCGATGTCAAACCAGATGTCATTATTGGATTTCTTATAAATGAATAAGGCTCTATGTCAAGGGAAGGGTAAATTATGTTGCTGTTTTCCTTGACATAAAGCTTTTTTACGAATAAGCTTAAGTAATTTTTGCAAGGGCTATCATATATAATTTCAGTTGCATCGGGAATACGCAGGAGTCCTACTATATGGTATACCGTTAATTACTTAGGTCTCGGATATTTTAAAAAAGTTATTATTTGCTATGGTAGAATTATGAAAACCGATGTAGTATTAATATAAATTATTATATTAATACATATTACAAAAAAGGAGTCGTAGACATGAAAAAATATGAGTATAAATGTGTATTCATTGGGGGTATGGGGGAAAAAACAACAAGGGTACTGAATCAATATGGCCAACAAGGCTGGGAATTGGTTTGTGTATGGTTGGCATGGCATTATTTAAAGAGAGAGATTGAGAATTAAAATTTACATATAGAAAATTGGAGATGAATAAAACACTTGATAGTTAAAATTAAAAATGTTTTAATTGGTAAAACAATTCGAAAAAATTATGAAAAAAGTACTTGCTTTTTTTGTGTCTATAGTATATTATAAGTATTGTTCTTAAGGCTCGTTGGTCAAGGGGTTAAGACGCCGCCCTCTCACGGCGGAAACAGGGGTTCGATTCCCCTACGAGCTGCTATAAAGTAATTCGGTTATAGGTAGTAAAAAGCCACTTTAATAAATTTAAAGTGGCTTTTGCATGTCAAAAATTGATTTTTTATTGATCAATTTTATCTACCTTAACTGATGGAATAGTTATATTTCCTCCTAATGTAGATTGATAACTTATCAATCCATTTGATATACCATAAATAGTTATTTTATCATTTGTAAGAACTCTGGATTTTACAAGTGAATTTTTATATTCTATTAATATGATTTTGCCATAATCAGAATTAACTGCAAGCCGTATTTGTGTCTTTTCAGAATCTTCAATAACTTGTATAGCTTTACCAGTAAATTTAACTTTTTTTAGTAAATACTTATCAGGGGTTCTGGCAAGTTGGTCAAATGTTATTCTTGTATTATAACCTTTTTTCTCTTCCGCTTCTTTTACTGCCTTTTTTTTAGCTTTAGCAGTAGCTTCTTCTAATTCAAGTTCTTTTAATTTTTTCTTTTTTTCTTTCGCTTTTAAAGTAACTTCGGCTTCAGATAATTCTTTATATGGTTCTATAATGGATTCGTAATTCTTACATTTCTCTTCCAATGTATCATAATCTTTTTTTAAAGAATCATATTGACCTTCCAACTCAGATAATTTTGATGATAAAGTATTATTCTGTTCTTTGCTTGTCGATAAATTTGAAGTTACTTCATCATATTTTTTTTGTGAAACACCTGAACAAGCGATTAGAGTTATACTTATAATAGCAATTAATAGAAATAAATAAATTTTGTTTTTCACTTAATCTACCCCCCACATAATTATATTTAATATATATTACAAATCTTGAACTAGATTTAATTATAGGGATATATTAAATGATTTATATGTAAAAATCAATTATATAATAGTAAAAAATGACATTTTACAATTTTGTTTAATCATATATAAAATATATCTGCCTTAGAAAAGATATATATTCTTTAAACTAAATACACGTAATTTACTGTTTCATCATGTAAAAATATAAATAAAACCATTGAGAATCATAGTAGATAATGGTAAAATATATCAAAAACAGGAGGTTGCAAATGAAGAAATCTATAATATCTATATTACTATCAATAGTAATTGTAGTAAGTTTAGTGGGATGTAGCAGTAAGAAGGATGAACGAACAATGGATGATTTTATAAAGGCTTTTAGCAACGAAGGTATAAAAGTAGACGAAGAAATGACTACTTTATATCAAATCATCGGTGCTTCTAACGGAGTTAATTTTATTAGCGATGATAAAATTGCTGTTTATGAATATAATTCTGTAAAGGAACTAGAAAAGTTAAAGAAAAGTAATGGCTTGATTAAGAAGTGGGAGTCTAATGGCCGCTTTTTGTTAGAGTCAACTAATAAAGAGGCAATAGATATATTTAATAGTGTAAAGCAATAAAATAATATATTCATCAATAAACGAATAATTTCTATTGAAAAAGGCATTCTGGCTTAGCTGGGATGCCTTTTTGATGTGCGTGATTCATGATCTGCATAGTCAAATTTAGCAGTAGTATTTCTTTTGGAATATCAGTCTCCTCATATTTAAAAGCGGTAAAATATGGATTAGTAATTTATGTTAATACGCCTATGTGTCTTGAAATCAATATTTGATTATATTAATATTTGATATGCTAGTTTATGACTAATCAAATATAAGGAGAAAATTTAAATGAAGAAAGGCAATTTTTTTACTCGCCATAAGATACTAACAGTATTTCTCGTATTAATAGTACTTGGTATTATTGGCTCTGCTATAGGAAACAATGATGATACAACGAAAAAAGCAGAAAAACCAGCTACAACGAAAGCACCTACATCCGTGAAAGATAAGAAAGAAGATAAACCAACAGTTACACTAGAACCAGAAGTAAAAACATATTCGAATGGGACTTATTTAGTGAATGAAGATATTCAGAGCGGAATGTATAAAGCTACTTTAACAGATACATTAACTAAAACAGGATATATTGAAAGATCCAGTGATGTAAATATGGAATTAGACAGTATCATAGCAAATATTATATTAACCGGCGATGGATATGTAGAAATAAAAGATACCGATGTTGCTGTAAAACTTCAAGGAGTAAAAATTCAACCAATTAATCTGAAAGACTTAAAGCCTAATATTAAGAAAGAAGCATCTGATGGAATTTATCTAATTGGTTATGATTTAGCTCCCGGAACTTATAAAGTAGAAGTTACAGACAAAACAACAGGTATGGGTTATGTGGAAAGAGCTAAAAGTGTAGCAATGGGAATGGATGATATCATTGCAAATGAAATTATCCAAGGAAATGGATATGTGAAAATTGAAAAAAGTGATTTTGCCGTTAGATTGCAAGGCGTTAAAATTACATTAAAGAAATAACAAATTAAAATAAAGGATAGCTTCTACGATTCTCGTATAAGCTATCCTTTGTTTTATGCTATGCGACGCTCTTATCTTGTAAAATGTTTTATGAAGGGAATTCAATGCGTTCTATGAAATCCCTAAGTATTTTTATTGCGGAATTAATCAGATTTACATGTCTGCTTAGTTTAATAAATGTTTCCATTTACCTAACACATGGTTAACGGAAAAGGCATTATTACGAAAGATTTTAATAAAATGAGTCTTACCCATTTGTGAAAAAGTAAATACGGCTGGAGTTCTTACTAATAAAATACGGCTGGAGTTCTATCCTTGACATATAGGTATCAGTTATTTATAATACTTTTTATGTAATGGACTTGGCTGCAATGAAAGGACCGTATGATGGTAGAAAAGATTAAACAAATTAAAAATATATTTTACAAAAGATTTGATTTTGTTATTTTTATAATTATGGTTGTGTTATTAGGAGTCGGATTCTATACAGTCAGACAGGCTGGTCTTTTTGATGTTAAACTGAAAGGATTGTTTACTAAGCAATTACTGGGTATAGCAATGGGATTAGTAATAATAGTGGTGATGCAGTTTATTGATTACCGCATCATATGCAGATTTTCTTTCATTCTGTATATTGGTGTTCTGGGTCTACTTATGGCTACACTGTTATTCGGAGATGATGTGAGGGGTGTTAAAAGATGGATGACAATTGCAAGAATTCAAATCCAGCCATCTGAATTGGCAAAGATAGCATTGATCATATTCTTGGCATTTTTATGTAACAGCTATAAGGATAAACTGCAAAAATTCTATGTATTTATCATCTTAGCTGTTGTTGCTGCAATACCTACTTTATTGATTATAATTGAACCCCATCTCAGCTCCAGTCTGGCCATGTTAGTAATATTCGGAGTCATCATATATTCCTCAGGTATTAGTTACAAGGTAATTGGTACTGTTTTAGCAGTAGCCGTTCCGGTGATAGCCGCAATTTTAATAAGTGTAACAGTATTTAATGTTTCACTTCCATTTATTCAAGGATATCAGATAAATAGAATACTTTCACACTTTACAACGGATAAATCGGAAGATGAAACGGGTAAATATCAACAAAATCAAGCGTTAGTAGCAATCGAAGCAGGCGGACTTTCTGGAAAAACGATATCGGAAGATAGTTCTTACAGAAATTATAGTGGAATATATGCAAAAGAAAGTGATTTTATATTTTCTATCGTCGGTGAAGAATTTGGATTTATAGGAAGTGCAGTAATTGTACTTTTATATCTAATTTTGAATATTAGATGTTTAATCATAGCTGCACATGCACCGGATTATATGGGTAAATTAATCTGCATCGGAGTATCTGCGTTATTAACTTTTCAGGTATTTGTAAATGTTGGCGTAGCAACAGATCTC
>JAEWMT010000084.1 GCA_023393095.1 Bacillota bacterium | reverse complement strand
CCTGCAATATTTTATCACGAGTTGCAGCCTTGATGCTTTTGCTATTGTTAATGCAATAAGAGACCGTTGCAATGGATACACCGGCTTTATTTGCAACATCCTTTAAAGTAGCCACGAAATACTTCCCTTCTATAATTTTATAATCATATAGTGTCACAGAAGAATTGAAATGTCAATTAATTTAAACGTTTAAATTTAATTAAATATTTAAATTGATGAATGAAAAGATGTGATTATATAATAAATATATCAAATAGTTCTAAGAAAGGAAAAACATTATGACAAGTAAAGAAAGAATACGTGCTGCGGTGCAACACAAACAACCTGATCGTGTACCATCTACCATGCAATGTGTAGATACAGCTTGGGATAAGTTAAAAAAGCATTTTCAGGTAGAAACCAATGACGAGGTAATGGATCTTCTGGAAATCGATACAAGGATTATGGACTTTCCACCATATATTGGACCGGAGCGTCCGGATTTTGTCAATGATAAAGGTGAAATCGTACATACACATCCTTTTGGACAACAATATGTTGATAAATGGAATGGTATTGAATATAACTGGCATACCATTTACCGTCCGTTGCAGGATGTAAAAACGATTGAGGATTTGAACAAATTCACCGACTGGCCAAATCCCGATCATTTTGATTATGAGGCAGTTAAGAGATTCTGTGATAAGCATAAGGATAAGGCAATTCGTATTGGATGGCCGGGACCCTACCAAGTATTTTTGGAGATGTTTCCTGCAGAAGAGTTTTATATGTTAATGGCAGATGATCCGGACCTGGTGAAAGCAATGCTCAATAGATACAGTGAATTTTATATGGAAATGTATGAAAGAATGCTGATAGCTGGAGACGGTGCAATTGATTTACTGCGAGTATGCGATGACTATGGAACCCAAATTAGTCTGTTATTCAGCCCAACCATGTGGAATGAATACTTTGCAGATAATACAAAGAAGCTCGTACAGTTGGCACATAAGTATAACTGCTACTACTTGCAGCACTCCTGCGGAGCAGTCAGAGGAATTATACCGAATCTGCTTGAATGTGGTATTGATATACTGGAACCGATTCAGAAAGTGGTTGGCATGGAGGTTGACGGTCTAAAGAGAGACTTTGGCGATAAGCTGACCTTCCAAGGAGGAGTTGACACCCAGCACTTACTACCACACGGTACACCAGAAGAAGTTAAGAAAGAAACAGAGTATATCATTAAAACATTACATGTTGATGGTGGTTATATATTAGCGCCGAGTCAGGACTTTGAAGGAGATGTACCGGTTGAAAACATCTTAGCGTTATACGAAGCACGCAAGAAATTTTAATAATTACCGGACATAGAAGATTACGTTGCTTTCGTAGTTTGGAATTTGAAAGTAGGGCGCTACTGTAATAATCAATAGTGGTTAATCTAATGGAATGGGTACACTTTATAAGGGAGAGTATAGCATTCCCTTTGAATTTATTAATATTAAATATAGCAAAAGTGATTAGATTTTTGATTAAACAGTGTTTCATAAAAAGAATTAGGTGAATCAGTTGTGAAATTATTATGCAATTATTTCATTTTAGGTGAAACGTTTAAATTTAACTTAATATTTAAATTGAAATTAAATTTAGTAACAATGTATAATAAAACTAACAAATTGAATGAAAGGAGTAAAAAATGACTAGCAAAGAAAGAGTTAGAGCTGCAGTACAACACAAACAACCCGATCGTGTTCCGGCAACAATGCAATGTGTGGAAACAGCCTGGGATAAATTAAAGAAACACTTTCAAGTAGAATCGAATGATGAAGTCATGGATATCCTTGAAATCGATACAAGAATCATGGATTTTCCTCCTTATATCGGACCTGAACAACCTGATTACATTAATGAAAAAGGCGAGAAAGTTCATACACATCCTTTCGGTCAGAAATATGTTGATAAATGGAACGGAATTGAATATAACTGGCATACGATAGAACGGCCATTACAACATGTAAAAACGATGGAAGATCTGAATAAATTCACAGATTGGCCGAATCCTGACCATTTTGATTATGAAGCTGTTAAGAGATTCTGCGATAAGCATAAAGATAAAGCAATTCGTATCGGTTGGCCGGGACCTTATCAGGTGTTTCTTGAACTGTATCCTGCAGAAGAATTTTATATGATGATGGCAGACGATCCAGAACTGGTTAAGGCAATGTTACATAGATACAGTGAATTTTATATGGAGATGTACGAAAGAATGCTGATAGCTGGGGACGGCGCAATTGATTTACTGCGAGTATGCGATGATTATGGAACCCAAATTAGTCTGTTATTCAGTCCGGCCATGTGGAATGATTACTTTGCTGAAAATACCAGAAAACTTGTAAATCTAGCACATAAATATAACTGCTTCTATTTACAGCATTCATGCGGAGCAGTCAGAGGCATTATTCCAAACCTAATTGATTGCGGTATAGATATACTGGAACCAATTCAGAAAGTCAGAGGATTGGAAGTGGATGGTTTAAAGAAAGACTTTGGTGATAAATTAGCTTTCCAGGGCGGAGTTGATACCCAGCACTTATTACCAAACGGGACACCGGAAGAAGTCAGAAAAGAAACAGAGTATATTATAAAAACCTTGAATGTTAACGGTGGATATATTTTGGCACCAAGCCAGGATTTTGAAGGTGATGTACCGGTGGAAAACATATTAGCATTATACGAAGCACGTAAGAAATTTTTATAAAGCTTAAGGAGGCCAGGTAGTGAGAAAACGAATTCTTTGTTTTGGAGATTCTAATACCTGGGGTGCAAACCCGATGGATGGGACAAGACATCCGGCTTATGTTCGTTGGAGCGGCATTCTGCAAAAAGAGCTTGGTGATGATTATCAGATTATTGAGGAGGGATATAATGGAAGAACTACCGTGTTTGATGATGCGGTAGAAGGCAGAATGAGCGGTATTAAATATTTTATCCCCTGTCTCGATTCACAATCACCACTTGATTTAATCATCCTAATGCTGGGCACCAATGATTTGAAAATGCGATTTGGAGTAGAGGCTGAAACGATTGCTTATGGTCTTAAAAGGTATCTGGATGCGCTCCAGACTACACCTATGGCAGGGAATAAACCAAAGGTTTTGATTGCTTCACCCATACTCATAGAGGATGACTATAAAAAGAATGGTTTATTCTATGATATGTTTGGTGAAGGAGCAAGAGAGCGCTCCGAAAGGTTTGCGAAAGCCTATGAAAATTTCGCAAAGGAAGCAAGAGTTTATTTTATGAATGCGGCCAAATATGCTGTTGCATCCGGGTATGACGGTGTGCATATGGAAGCATCCGAACACGAAAAGCTGGGGAAAGCTTTCGCGGTTAAAGTAAAAGAAATATTTAAGTAATAAATTATATGTACTTGTGCAGCGAATAATAAATTAATTTATATTCGTTGTGCTAGGGGGAAAGGAGCTAATAGCTATGAATAGCACATCGAAACAGGATGGATCCGTTTATTCACTGGATATGAAAACTGTCTCTAAATGTTTTCCTGGAACATTAGCAGTAGACGGAGTCGATTTCCGGGTGAAAAAAGGAGAGGTTCATGCCTTAATGGGCGAAAATGGAGCTGGGAAATCTACTTTAATGAAAATTTTAGCCGGCCTTTATAATGACTATACCGGTGACATTTATATTGATGGGGTAAAAAGGGATCTTTATTCCCCCAATTTGGCAAAAGAATTTGGTATAGGAATGGTTTATCAGGAATTGAGTCTTGCAAGAAGAATATCAATTTATGAGAATCTTCTGGTAGGGAGACTTCCAAAGAAAAATGCTTTATTTATTGATAAGAAGAAAGCAATTGCAGAGGCAAAGCAACTCTTAGCCCGTGTAGGACTGGATTATATTGATCCTACAATAAATATATCAGAAATCAGCCAATGTGAGGCACAGCTGGTAGAAATAGCAAAAGTACTTGGCTTTAAACCCTCTATTATTGTAATGGATGAGCCAACATCTGCATTATCCAGTGAAGAAGTACAAAGACTGTTTAAAATTGTAAGGAACCTGAAAGAAGAGGGACTGGCTATCGTATATATCTCTCACCATTTACATGAGATATTTGAAATAGCAGATACCGTTACAGTAATGAGAGATGGTAAGAAGGTGGATTCCTTCCCAATTAGCGAAACCAATACGGAAATGCTGGTTGAAAAAATGGTTGGTAAGCCTGTAACAAGCTTTTATGCAGATCATAAGAGTGTAATTTCTAAGGAAGAGGTACTTCGTGTAGAAGATTTTACAAGATGGGGATTTTTCCATCATGTTAAATTTAATTTACACAAAGGTGAAGTATTAGCAATCTGCGGATTAGCAGGATCAGGCAGAACAGAAATAGCTAAAGCCTTGATAGGGGTTGACCAGATAAACGGCGGTAAAGTATTTGTTCATGGTAAGGAAGTTCACTTTAAGAATTTTGGAGAGGCAATTAAAGGTGGAGTCGGATATCTAACAGAGGATCGTAAGGTAGTAGGACTTGCACTTACACAAAGTGTATCTGACAACATACAATCCTGTATAATAGACAAGTATTCCAATGGAATTCTTTATAATCCAAATAAACAGAATTCCCTCATTGATGAGAAAATTAATGAGATGAGTGTTTATCCTTCAGATAGAGACCGTCTAGTTAACAGCTTTTCCGGAGGTAACCAACAAAAAGTATTAATGGCAAAATGGCTTGCAGCAGATGTTGATATCTTGATTCTTGATGAGCCGACCAGAGGTGTTGATGTCGGAGCAAAACAGACAATTCATGATGCTGTTAAGAAATTTGTAGCAAAAGGAAATTCAGTAATTCTACTTTCTAGTGACTTACCTGAAGTAGTAGGTTTATGCGACCGTGCACTTATTTTACGTGAAGGACATGTTATAGGTGAAATTTCTAAGGAAGAAATTACTGAGAACTCATTATTGATAGCAGCAAACGGGGAGGGAAAACACGTATCATGTCAGAGCAAATAAATAATAAATCAAATCCGAGCCCAGCAGTCGATTGCCGAAAAACGGAAATCAATAAATTCAGTATCATTTTCAATAAGCTAGGAATATATGTAATCATCATTATGCTTGTTCTCGTAGGAATAATTATTTCAAAAGGACAGTTTTTTACGAAAAGTAATATCCAATCCATCCTCGAAGCAGTAGCTCTTATCGGTATGGTAGCAGCCGGAGGGATGTTTGTAACTTATACCGGCAATATGGTTGATATGTCAATACCTATGACGATGGCAATGGCCGGAATGGTAACAGTTCAATCCATTAACTTTGGCTTTCCGGTTGCTGTATTAATCGGTATTTTATCCGGTGTACTGATCGGATTGGTAAATGGTTTGATGGTTGGTAAACTAAGAGCAAATCCAATTATCTGGACCTGGGGCTTTAACCTATTGCTATCTGGTATCGTCAGAGTGGCATGGGGTGGAAAACAGTTATATGCAGAAAATGTTGCAGCAGATACAAAATTTGCCCAACATGCAGCATCAACCTACTATTCCATTGCCAGAACCTATATCGGAGGAATTATTTCCTTAATGGCGATTGTAATGATTGTAATGTTTGTTATTTCTTGGTTCATACAGAGTAAGACTTCTTTTGGTCAGAAGCTAAAGATTGTTGGTACAAATTATGATGTTGCTAAATTCTCAGGAATTAATTGTACTAAGGTTTTAGTAATGACATATATCATAACCGGTGTATGTGCATCTGTGGGAGGTATCTTCTTTGCTGCCCTTCGTAAGACCGCATCTTATGAAAATGGTACAGGCTATGATTTCTCAACTTTGACAGCAGTATTGTTAGGTGGTGTATTGCTTTCCGGAGGTAAAGGCTCCGTAATTGGTACCTTTGGCGGTGTTCTGGCATACGGAATATTGAACAATATTCTATCCTGGGTAGGACTTGGAACCTATGAGAAATACCTGGTTCAAGGTCTGGTATTCCTATTCATTGTATGGCTTAACACATATTCTAACAGAAAGTTGGGTAGGGCATAATGAATACTAAGAAATTTAAATTCAATGTTAACTTAATAAATCAAAATAGATCTTATCTTTTCCTTGCGGTGATATTATTCTTTGGTTTATTTCAAGATAATTTTTTCACAGCTTATAATATTAGCGCTGTAACCGGAAACGGAAGCCTTGTTATATGGCTTGGACTTGGATTTACCATATGTATGATAGCAGGACATATGGATTTGACGATTATGTATATGTCAACCTTTAGCGCTCTGCTTTGTCTGGGACTTCATAGTACGAATGGTTTACCGTGGATTGTTTGTATTATTCTTGCGACTTTAGTCGGCGCCTTGACAGGTTTAATTAACGGTATTTTGGTTACCAAATTTAAGATTCCTGCTTTCATCGTAACATTAGGTATGCAATTTGTATTAAAAGGCTTGATGTATATCTATACCGGTGGAGCAGAACTAAGTATTGGTCAGGATTATGAATTGAGCGATTGGTTAAATGATAAACCAATTCCATTCCTTCCTTTCTCGGCTTACTTTTTAATTACAACGCTTATAATCTTTATTATCATGGTTGTTCTAAGATACACAAGATACGGTCGTAATGTATATATGGTAGGCGGTAACCTTGAGACAGCATGGCTGGCAGGTATTAAGAGTGATAGAGTAACGACGATTGTCTTTATGATTTCATCAATGGCCTGTGCCCTCGGCGGTGCATTGAACGGAATTTACTCTGGATCAGCAAGTATCACCATGGGTGAAAAAGGCATTAGTCCTCTTATGATTGCATTTACCGCAACTATTGTTGGTGGAACTGCGATCTACGGTGGTAAAGGAAGTGTAGTTTGGACTTGGGTATCATTAATTGCAATTGCATTCTTAAAGTCACTTTGTAAAAAGACAGAGCTTCAAGTACTTGTAATTGCTGCAATATTAATTGCCTGTGTAGTTTATGAGACGATTGAATTATACAGAAGAAATAAAGTAGTAGGAATTCGATCAAATCTACTAAAAGAGTATCTAAATGAAACACGGCGTTCTCTTTGATTCATTTTATGGGGTAATTAATTAGTTTTAGGGGTTGGATTAATTAATTTGTATAAAAGCATTTTGCTTTTAATAATAATTAAGGAGGAATAAGATTATGAAAAAGTTTATGGCTATTTTACTCAGTTGTCTTATGCTTGTATCTGCAATCGGTTTAACGGGTTGTAGTAAGGGAGGATCCGATGATGCAGATACTTCAAAAGATACTACTGACTCTGCAAGCACAACAAGTGCTCCCGCAGGTGGGGACAATTTAACAGAATCAAAGAAATTATTACAGGACGCTATTAGCACAGTAAAAACTACTGATAATCATGACATGATGGCAGAAGGAACGGTATCGGAAGTTCCGAAAGCAGCAGGAACTGCAAAAGAATTAGAAAAACTTGATGACACAAATATTGATAAGTGGCATTTCTATGAATATCTTGACTGGGATACATCAAAAGATGCTTCTTTCCCGAAGTCTCCTGCAGACGGACAGAAGGGTAAACATGTCATTCTTATCGTACATGGTGCTCATGCTTGGACAACCTGTTATCAGGATGCCTTCAAAAAGTGTGCAGAAGCAGCTGGTATGAAGGTTGATATTTATGATCCTAACTGGGATCAGTCAACACAGGATGGTTATGTTGACCAAGCCATCAACGAAAAACCGGATGCAATCGTATTAATTCCTGTAAGTGCTGATCATGCAGTACAGCAGTTCAAGAAGATTACAGATGCAGGAATCCCGGCATTCTGCAGCAACACATTACCTCAGGCAGACGCAATGAACAATATTTTAGCTTATACAGGTCCGAATGACTGGTATCAGATGAGAAATCTTGCAAGCCAGCTTGGTAAAGACCTGAATGGAGAGGGCGGTGTATGCTACATTACACATAACGTTGGTACATCTCCTTATTATGCACGTACCTTTGGTCCTATGTCTACCTTAACAAAAGAATATCCTAACATCAAGAGTCTGGATGTTCAGTCTCCTGGATTTGAAGCATCTGCTGTAAAACAGGTTGTTTCAGACTGGATCACAAAATACGGTGATAAGTTAAATGCTATTGTATTAGCAGATGACTCTGATCAGGCGATCGGTGCTGTTGAAGCTTGTGAAGCTGCTGGACGTTCTGATATACAAATCGTAGCAGCAGGTATTTCGAAACAGGGTGCTGATTTAGTTCAAAAAGGTTCATTAAAGATGGCAAGCTATCAGTCCTGCCAGGCAGATGCAGGTTTGGCTGTAAGAACCGTTTCTGAATTCTTCTGCGGAGAGCAGATCAATAGAGTAAGCTATATCGGTACTGATATTATTACAAAGGATAATGTAAGTAGTTTCTTACCTTGTCAGTGGTAAGCTTAGGTTAATCAGAAGGATAATATGATCTGATGCTGGATGGGCCATTAAAATTAACTGAATAATCAGTTATTTTATGGCCCATTTTTATAAAAGCTAGTTATAAATACTTAAACAGAATGGAGGTACATAAATGGAACGGTATGGCCAGGTTGTCAAGGTAAGGCCTGATAAGGAAGCATATTATAGAGAACTGCATACAAATCCTTGGCCCGGAGTATTAAAAACAATTACAGAATGCAATATCAGAAACTATTCTAT
>JAEWMT010000018.1 GCA_023393095.1 Bacillota bacterium | reverse complement strand
GCTCAGTGGTGGAGTATCGCCTTGCCAAGGCGAGGGTCGCGGGTTCGAATCCCGTCTCGCGCTTCATTGAAAAGTATCGCTAATCCTTATAAATCAAGGGTTAGCGATTTTTTGTTACTTGAAAAACTTGTGTGCAGGATGTGTGCAACATCCTTTTCGGACTCAACCCTTTATAAAGCCTTGTTCATTAAAGAGCGGTTGTGCTCAATTTCATGGTAATTGTAGATATAACCCTTGGTGGTTTCGATATCTTCATGACCAAGATATACACCAATTTCAGACAAAGGCATTTATTTTGCAAATAGTCTACTAGCAAATGTTCTACGGATGCAATGGCTGCTCTTAAAAGATATTCCTGCATCCCGGCAATACTTTGATAACCAGTAGTTAAAGCTTCTGCTTGTCATTCGCTCACCATTTGCCTTTGTAAACAAGAATTCACTGTCAGGAGAAAGTTTTTGAACCTCTTCAAAAATCTTCTTTGCCTTTTTCGTTAACGGAATCGTTCGATAGCCTGATGAAATATCATGCTTTACGTATTCTACTATCTTATAGCCTTTTCTTACGTACTTTCCATTCTCTTTCAACAGATTCACGATTTCAGACCGATGGATATAGACTTCATTATCAGTCATATCTTCCTTTGTCAGAACAACCACCTCTCCAACGCGGGTTCCGATATACCACATTCATATGCTTCCTGCAAGATTAGTAATGCATCCAGCATAATTTTGTGACCTCCTGTTGTTTTTTGAAACATTTTGTTTTCATGTTTCATAAGAGCAATATGATAGGCAGATTTAAAAACGAGGAGATTTTCATAAATTTGCCCGCAGATCCTGCGGGCAATATAGTTATCTGATATAATGTTCTGCAATAATACTTATTCGGTTATGTCCAAGACATCTGCTAGTAATTAGCTTAGAGCGCTTATCATAGCAGATACCTTTCAAGTCACTTCTGCAATGATAACGTTCATTTTTCGGAATTTTATCCATCGGTCTTGCTAAAGTGGTATAGATTTCAGAGAAGTACTCACTTCGAAATGAATGTACATCCATGTCTGGAACATACGGCCAAACTTTACCGTTTCCTGCTTCTTTCATGCGTTTCACAACTGCATCGACGTTCGAAATGATTGGAGCATCTCTATATCTTCTACCCTTTGCCCCACTGGTGACTGCTATGTAATAAATACCGCTCCTATAGATTTGCTGTGTTCCCCTTAAACATTTGAGTTCTTGCTTTCGTAATCCAGTTGCCTTGCAGAACTCAATAAATTCTTTATTCTTTGTTTCAGAGAAATTCTTATCTCGCTTTGCCTTCTTACGACTTCTGGTGATATCTGACCTATGCCGTACCTCTGTTTTGATAAAATCATTCGTAGTACAGTCATAAAGCTTTGCTAATGCTGACGCTTCCAACTTTATTGTATATGCCGAAAGTGTATACCTGCTTATAAGCCATTTATCAACATATTTCCTGCATTCAGAGAGAGTCTTGCAGTTATAATTTTCCTTACACCATTTGACGAAATAACAGGCATGTTTCTGGTAGTCACGGAACGTTCCCCATGAATATATCTTATGCATTATAATACATTCTTCACAGCTTAACATTGCTTTTGAGTCCGTCTTTCGTTTTTCTTTAAGAAGAGCACGTTCTGCCTTCTTGTCCTCTTGCTTCGATTGACCGATAGCAAGCTTTGATTTTAATATCCCCTCCACCTGATGTACGAGGGATTCATGTTTCTTTTCTCTGTTCCGAGCCATATTTACCGTTATATTCCCGTACAGATGTCCTTAAGTCAAAGGAACTTCGTTCCCTCTTCTTTTCTTCTCACAGACAGCCGGGTTTCCGGCTTAAGGTTTTATCAGATAACTGGTATCACCTTAGAAAAATAAATGTTTTTCACCTGTTAATTTTTTTGTTTGTTCTGTTGTTAATATTTTTGTTTGTTTTTTTCTCTCCCTTCATGATGAATTCATTTTTAATATGCTATTATTCAATAAACGATATTGAAAAAATGACATGATAACCGTTTACTCGAAGATATAACGAGTAACCGTTATCATGTCCATAAAAATAAGTGTACAATTCTTTATTGGTGTAGCTGTTACACTCTTCCAACGAAGATTGACTTTCTATATTAGGAAATGTATAATTAGAAAAATATAAATTTGAATAATGAACTAATTCAATATCGCAGGATATTATAAGGGGGAACTGTTTTGAATAAGCAAACACGTTTAGTTGGGTTATTTTTAACAAGCATTTCATTTGCAATGTTTATAATGGGCATAGTATATGCCACAACTAAAAACATGAATTATGGATGGATTGGATTTGGTGCTATTTATACTGGAGCTATTTTAGGAATCCTTGTTAACAAAAAACTTAAAGTAAAATTAAAAATAACAGATTCTAAAATTTTTCGTAAATCATCAATTATAATTCTTGCTCTTGGATTAATACTTTCTTTTGCTATCGGTTCCAACTTTGGAGAAAGAGAGATGATATTAGGAGTCTTAGCTACTGTTGGATTACATTTTATTCCTTTCCCTTTTAAAAGTGCTTTTATGTTAGCTTTTTTAGTCATTCTTAATAGCGTATTAGGCTTTTTCTTAACTAGCATTCCAATCGTTATACTTATTTTTTCAGATGGAATAATTAAATTAATAGTAGGCATTTATCTTTGTAGAAAGAAATAATAATACAAAATTTAGTTTGCAAAAAAACACACATCCCATGTGTGCAAGAATGTGTGCAGATAAATAACAGATGTCGCAAACCTCCTATTTATCAGTATTTGTGTATGCGGGGATTTGTTCGAATCCCGTCTCGCGCTTAATAAAAAGAAGGTTCATCCGAAGTGCACTTTACGGAACAATGACACTGTGAGGAGTCGCGGGTTCGAATCCCGTCTCACGCTGTCAAAATCCCTTGATTTTCAAGGGATTTTGACAGCGCTGATATGTGTATCATATGTGCACTGCTATTTTTTAGTACAAAAGAGAAGTGAAGATTATTTATATAATCGACAGGAGGAAAACAATGAAAATATTAGCTTTTATGGGTAGTCTAAGAAAAAACGGTGATACGGCAACCCTACTGAAATCATTTTTAACTGAGTTAGAGAATAAAGGAGCAGAAGTTAAGACAATTTTCCTTTATGATAAAAAGATTGCACCATGTTTAGAATGCTTTCAATGCCAAGATAAATTAGGTGAATATGGTTGTTCAATACAAGATGACATGTACGATATATCAGACGTAATCTTGAAGGCGGATTGCTTTATTTTAGCTAGTCCGATATATATCTGGTATTGTACTGCTCCAATGAAGGCAATGCTTGACCGTTTTTATGGACTTCACAAATATTATGGAAAGCAACGTGGGCCGAGTCTGCTGGAAGGAAAAATGTGCGGAATAATTGCTACATGTGGTTATGACCTCGAATATGGTATAAGTCCTTTTGAAGATGGAATTAAACGATTTTGCGAGCACTTTAAAATTAAGTATATTGGGAAGGCTGCTGTACAGAAAAATGAAGGCGATGATGTAGATAAATTTGAAACGGAAGATTCAAAGAAAATAGCTGTTGATTTTGCTGAAAAGGTAATCAGTTGTTGCACAAAATAAGGTTCTTCGAATACAGTATAGATAATTTATAAAGTAAAAAAATAAAACCTTTGAGAGGCTTTCTATGTCGATTTTCAAAGCTCACACTCCTACATTTAAAGATATAAAAGGAAAAAACTTAAAAAATAGTATTGCAGAGATGCAAATGGTTCCACTCGGAGATACAAGGCAGTCAGTTATTATCCGAGGCGAAGACCGAAGAAATCCTGTACTTCTACTTGTTCATGGTGGCGCTGCTGAAACACCACTTTTTAGATATTACAATTCTGAACTTGAAAAGAATTTTGTTGTAGTTTATTGGGACCAGCGTGGCTGTGGCAAGTCTTACACAAAACGGGACGCCAATGTTCCTCTTAATATCCAAATGTATGTACAGGATTTATGTGATCTGGCAATATATCTCAAAAAATACTTAGGCAAAGAGAAAATCTATTTATTGGCACATTCGTGGGGGTCACTTCTTGGTATTCTTGCGGTGTCACAGCACCCGGAACTTTTTATTGCATATGTTGGTACTGGGCAGGTTTCCAGTATGCCAGAAAGCGGGCTTATATCCTACCAATTTACACTGCGGTCAGCAAAAGAACAAAAGAATGAAAAAGCGATACATGAACTTACAGCAATTAGAGAACCACAAAATGGTGTTTATACATCTGGAATTAAAGGAAATCGTATACAGGATAAATGGCTGGATTATTTTGGTGGTGTGATTTATGGCTCAAAAAGTATTGGAATGTTTATTAGTAGGTATTTTACATCACCCGAATATAACTTTGTTGATATTATCCGGTTTTTTAAATCACTTAATACACCCGCGCGAAGCAAGCTTTTATATGGAGAATTCTTGAAAACAGATTTGTTTAAAACTATAAAAAAAGTTGAAATACCAGTCTATTTTTTTCATGGAAGACATGATTATCAGGTTGCATCAGTTGTAACTGAAAAATTCTTTCATGAAATAATGGCCCCTAAAAAAGAACTCATTTGGTTTGAACAATCAGCACACTGCGCCTGCTTTGAGGAAGCCGAAAAGTTTAACAGTTTAATGGTTAATATGGTCTTAAACACAACAACTTCCAATTTATAGAGTTAATTTGCCCCCAATACATATTAAAATCAAAACAAAAAACACATTGGTATAAAATACTACATCATAATATTGGGTTGTGGTCAAACAAACTGATTATTTATAAGTCGCAATGCATAAATCCAAATTATGGATATCCATTTCTCATGCCACTGGTTTGGGGAAGTCCCCAAAAGCCCCTTTGATTTACGCAATGGTATGATATTATCATCATGCCGGAATGCTATTACTTTTTCATACCAATTAGAAGGAATTATATGATATATTCATACCATGTTAGTTAATATGTTCAATTTCATATTGGGTATTAATAACTGTCCATAGCTGAGGAACAAATTGCATTATATTCCATAAACCACTTCCGTTTAATCCTCTTTCAGTTATAATTTTCATGCTTTCATTCATACTTCTGGCATCTACAAACCATACGACATGTTCTATAGGTATACCGGCTGTTTGTGTATTATAAGTATAGAATGGTGTTTGGGAAGTTTCGTCAAATAAAATATTCACATTGTATTGCTTGGCAATAGCAATGGCTGAATCTAATGATAATGAGGAGGCTTTTGACAGACCGACCGTATAAGGAAGTTCCCAATCATAAGCTATCAAAGGCATGCCCAGCACTAATTTTCCCGGAAGCACCATGGGTGACAAATAATCAAAGAATTCATTAATCTTTGCAATAGATGAAACTGGTGCAGGTGGTCCTAGATAGGTACCCCATAAATAATTCAAAACAACTAATCCATCCGATTGCGTTGCTATCTTTGAATAATTAATCTTTTCAAATGTAATCTCAGTGGCAGTAAAAATTATATTTGGTGATAATGTAACTAAATAATATAATCCTTCTTTTTTAAAACGATTGTAAGCTAATGTATTAAATTTTTCATATGCAGTTAACGTCAAATTAGAAAGTAATTCGTATGTTATGTTTATTCCATAATATCCTTTCTTTTTAAGTATATCTATCAAATTGCCAATCAGTCTATCCATATTAGCTTCATTATTTAGTATTATGAATGCATTTTCAACATTTGTCTGACCTAGGGTTGATAAAGAATTAATGACCAATAAAGGTGCTACATCATAAGCTTTTGATAATTGCAGTATCTCCGTATCATCGATATCAGCAACTTCTCCATTGCCTGTTACCCTGTATCCGAGCACAGAGAGATAGGTTAAATATGGTAATGTTTTTCTAAGAGTATCCCGATTTATATATGCACTTGCATAACCGTTTGTCGTGACCTTACGGATTTTTTTACCGTAACTGATTATTAAAGTTTCACCGGGATAAATATTTTGTCTTTCTGCAAGAAAAGGATTATTTCGCAGTAATTCTAATACCGTGACACTGTTTTTATCGGCAATACCCAACAATGTATCACCATTTTGAACGATGTAGGTTTTCTCTGGAAATGTTATGACAATAGTCTGCCCTGGAACTAAGTTTCCTGATGCTGCGATTCCATTAACTAAAAATATCAAGTCAACCGGAACGCCATATAAAGCAGCTATTGATTGAATAGTTTCACCTTTTTGTACAACGTGTATTTTCATAATAATGACCTGATTTCTTTGCTCTTAAGACTATTATATGAATTGTTCTTCTACTAATTGAAATTTCTTAACACCAAACAAAGGAATATTTAGATAAAGAATTTATTATTATACTATATCGTGGAACCATAATCAGGAACCGCATTCCTCTGGTTAATTATTTCATTTCTTTTCTCATAATATATTGTTTCCGAATAAGTTTTATCAAAGTTTCGTCAAAGTAAATGAATTAATTCATGATATTCTTGATACAAATTTCAATCGAGAAAACTTGATTAGAAAGTGTAATTTACTATACTTAGGAAAGGAGGATAGTGCATGAATTCAGAGAATATTATCAATACCATTGAAAAGCTTATTTATTGGTCAGGTGAACGTTACAAATTAGTAAAAGATTACGGGACTAATCTAAATTGTATATGGTCTATGTCCCCGTTCTGTTTATGACAAAGGTGGATCAGTTTCCATTACTAGACTGCAAAGTTTGCATGAGGGCAAAGAAATGCTTAGGCTCACCGGTACTAAAATATTCATACCAAGATTCCAGTGTGTTTGACCCAAAAACACCTAAATGCTCAATAATTTGTTTTGCCCACAACAAAGCTCCGGTGGAACTTGCAGTAATAAGGTTTTTATCCGCTACTGATGGCTTGTCTATATAAAAATTTTGCCCTTTATAACCAGGAGAAAACATTTCAAGAAATCCCGGTCCATTACTGGTATGCGGACGCTTATCCAATAGCCCAAAGTTGGCAAGCGCAGCGGTAGCCCCACAGATTGCACACACCGTAGCGCCCAAAGAGAAAAATTCGCTCGCTTTTTCGATGATAGCGCAATGCTTTGGGTCATTCCATGTATCTGTGCCCGGTAATAGCAACATACTTGTTTTACTCACAACAATATCGTTAATTGTGCAATTGGGCACGATTGTCAGCCCGCCCATTGTATGGATTGGGTCTTTAGAATAACTAACCGTTTTAATCTCTACATGCTGTGCACCCTTTTTAAAAAATCGACCAGAATTCAGCTCCGAAGTAACATACCCCAATTCCCAGTCCGCTAAAGTATCAAGAACGTAAACGTAGATTGTAAACATGAATTTCCTCCATTTTCATTGTGTCTCCTACTGATAGGTAGATTGATTTGTTTGCTTTTTTATTGTACCTTGTAATCATTGACAACAGTATGGCAACAATCTACAATGAAAAAAGAAAATTTGAAAGGCGGTTATCAGATGAAAGTTGACAGGCTTGTTAGCATTATTATGATACTCCTTGATAAAGAGCGGATAGGCGCACAGAAGTTAGCAGATATGTTTGAAGTCTCACCTCGCACAATCTACCGTGACATAGATACAATCAACATGGCGGGTATTCCTGTTCGCTCTACATCGGGAGTGGGCGGTGGTTTTGAAATTATGCAGAAATACAAGATTGATAGAAAAGTTTTTTCGACTGCTGACCTTTCCGCTCTCTTAATG
>JAEWMT010000129.1 GCA_023393095.1 Bacillota bacterium | reverse complement strand
AGAGTGGGATTCGAACCCACGGTTCCTTTCGGAATCACTGGTTTTCAAGACCAGCCCCTTAAGCCGCTCGGGCATCTCTCCAAACGTCGCTTTGCTAGTATATCACCTAAAATATCATGTGTCAAGTGGTTTTCTATTATTCACAAAAAGAATTGTTTCTTTTTTTTATTTTATTCACACAATAAATGGTTCAGTATTTCTTCTGCATGTATTAAATCCTCAGGAGTGGTGAGTTTTAGGTTATTATAATCACCGAAAAGCATCTTTACAGGACGCTTTAAATAGCTCTCATAAACCATGGCATCATCGGTTATCCCCAATCCATTCTTATCTTTATCCGAATAGAATATATTATATGCTTCTTTTATTAATGTATAATCAAATGCCTGAGGAGTTTGTGCAGACCATAAGGTACTTCGATCGGGTGTTGCAGTAATCATCCCCTCTGAATTCACCACTTTTATAGTTTCTTTTACAGGAGTACCGATTATGCAGGCTTTATATTCTTTTACATTTTCTATAATATTTTCAATCAAGGCTTTCGTAATAAATGGTCTGGCTCCATCATGAATCAGTACATAGTCGGAGTACTCTATGTTATTAAGCGCATAAAAGACTGAATCATAACGTTCCCTACCGCCTTCAATTACCCTGCTGATTTTTGTAAAATTATTCGGCTCTATAATATATTCCAGACAATATTCCATCTGCCCATTACCGGTAACCAGAATAATATCATCCACACTACTTTCTTCAAATGCTTTCAGGGAATAATACAGCACCGGTTTCCCCTGCAGCATCAGATACTGTTTGGCCACCTGTGTATTCATACGCCTTCCCTGTCCGGCAGCCAGAACAACTGCAGTGACTTTACTCATTCGAATTACCCCACTTCTTATTAGAATAGCTTTATATATAAAAACTAGTAGGCTTTATATATTTCAAAAATATAACAAAAAATGCTTCCATCTATTATTTAATCAAAAGAATAGCTGATATAGCTTTGTTTACCAAGTTTTATCTTTCCCCGATTTTAAGATTAGGTACTGCATTTAGCTCCAGACCGGCCTGAATTCCATTCAAATATTCATAATATGCAGCAACTCCGATCATTGCAGCATTGTCCGTACAAAATATTGGTGACGGATGATAGAAGGCAAGTCCATTTTCCTTGCATGCTTCTGACATCGCTTCTCTTAGGGAAGAATTTGCTGCAACTCCGCCGGCAACTGCTACTTTGTCCATACCATAAGTCTTTGCTGCCTGAATTGTTCTTGATACAAGTACATCAATAACAGCTTCCTGAAATGAGGCTGCAATATCAGCACGGTTAATCTCTTCATGCTTCATTTCACAGGAATTTATGTGGTTTAAAACCGCTGACTTTAATCCGCTGAAGCTAAAGTCATTGGGTGCATCTTCCACATGGGCTCTTGGAAATGCAATCGCTTTTTTGTTACCCTCCTTAGACAGCTTGTCTATCTTAGGTCCTCCCGGATAACCAAGTCCTATGGCACGCGCTACCTTATCAAAGGCTTCCCCTGCAGCATCATCCCTGGTCCTTCCAATAATCTCATAGGTTCCATATTCCTTTACCAATACTAAATGGGTATGACCGCCTGATACAATCAGGCAAAGGAACGGCGGCTCCAGATCTTTATTTTCAATATAATTGGCGGATACATGTCCTTCAATGTGATGAACTCCAATTAAAGGTTTCTTGGCTGCAAAGCTGATTGCCTTGGCCTCTGCGACACCTACAAGTAATGCACCTACCAGCCCCGGGCCATAGGTGACCCCTATTGCATCTACATCCTCCAGTGTAATCTTTGCCTCTGAAAGTGCCTCCTCAATAACCTGATTTATTTTTTCGATGTGTTTACGAGAAGCAATCTCAGGAACAACTCCACCGTATAGCTTATGCAGTTCAATCTGCGAAGAAATAATGTTTGACATAACCTCTCTGCCGTTCTTTACAACTGCAGCAGCGGTTTCATCACAGGAGGATTCAATTGCTAATACTAAAATATCTTTCGTCATAACTTTTCATGCCTTTCAATTTTGAACTAACTTCCAACCAAGTATCTTCCAATGATTATTAACATCCTGGCGTAATATCAATTTCCATAGCTGCGTATATTTAGAATGTTCTTGGATTGTAAATGTTATATTCTGTGTTGAATATTGTATACTATTAATTTCTCTTTCCTGATTCTGCTCAGTTTCTACGAGTAGATAATTTGTTATTTTTCTATGGTTTTTCTTCCATTTAATAAGATCGGTAGTTAGTCTGTTAAGATAGGTGTTCTCTGAATTATTTGCAAGAAATTCCTGATCATATAGACTTCTGATTTTTAATGCAAGTGCCTTGATATTTTCATCATCCGGATTATTATATAACGCTTTCATCATTTCGGCAAATAATTTAGCTACTTCCCTAGAAGTTCCGGGATAATAATTCACCAGATCTTTTTCTGCTAATTTCTGAACCTCGGTTAATTTCGGCTGCGAATGAAGCGGTTGCGTACGATTAGACCAATAGAAATATACTACTAGTATAACAACTGCAAATATTGACATAAATGTAATGGTAGCTACTGTCCTTTTTCTTGCATTTATCATACCGTAATCAATCCTTTCCCTCTATTCGTCCTTATCGAATTCAAGAGTTATACTCTTCTTATCCCTTCCTGCCTTTGCATTAGGAAATATTCTTCTTGCCTCTCCAATAAAATCCTCAGGTCGAACTAGGGACGGGCTATAATGGGTAAGCCATAATTCATGAACCTTCGCTGTCTTAGCAAGCTTAGCGGCTTCACCAAAGGTCATATGTTTATATTCCCTAGCCTTCGTATTCTTCTCATCCTCACCATACATGCCTTCACAAATAAAAAGATCCGAACCGGCAGCATTTTCTGCTATTGTATTGATCGGTCTGGAATCCGTACAGTAGGTCAACTTAATTCCTCTTCTCTCGGAACCGATTACCATATCAGGGGTATATATCATATCTCCATCCGTTACTGTCTCACCCTTCTGAAGTCGGTTCCAGAATTTCTGCGGCACATTATTTTCAAATGCCCGTTCTGTATAGAATCTTCCACCCCTTCTTATTATAACGCTGTAACCATAACAGATAATATTATGCTTTACCTGGAAAGCCTTTATTATATATCCATTCAATTCAATGGTTTCTTTCGGAGCGGTAAGCTCAATAAATTTTATTTCAAACGGCAATTCTGGTGCAATTACCCGAAGTGCATTTACTACTCTTTCGAGGCCTCTTGGTCCGATTAAAGTTACCGGTTCAGTCCGGTCTGCATTTCCCATGGAAAGAAGAAGTCCCGGCAGACCGCTGATATGATCTCCATGAAAATGAGTGAAGCAGATGATATCAATGGAATGGAAGCTCCACCCCTTTTCTCTGATCGCAATCTGTGTTCCTTCTCCACAATCTATCAACAAACTGCTCCCATTAAATCTAGCCATTAGTGCAGTTAACCATCTTCCCGGCAACGGCATCATTCCACTTGTCCCCAGTAAACAAACATCTAACATTTTATGTCCATGCCTTTCTTAATTCATTCTTTCTATTCTACCATACTTTCCATATTCATATAGCATGAATACATCCATTTTAGCAGTATTTTCTATTGTTTGTCCAGAAATATATATTTAAGCCTCTTAAACTTGAAGTAATAGCTCTTATGCATATTTAACAAAATCAATTAAGAGGTGATTTTAATCTATGGTTCGTTGTCAAATTCTCACGCTGACTTACTCAGCATCACATGTAATGAAAACGGCGCGTGAGAATTAGATAACCTTCAGTGATGCACATTCATTTCGCTCGGTATATTATTAAGGTTTTCATTATATAAGCCATTTATTATCTAACGCGATAAATATATATGCACACATATTCATCTCATTATATATATCTAACTTATTATCAAAGCTTAAAATTTCTCCATCTTACCAAAGAGTCTTTTTCAAAAGTCCATTGGGGTGTTTCTAGAGGGTAGGTTATTTCCGAGGAATAATACCATGGGTCTTCGGGGTGAAGTGGATTTTTGAGAATATGAAAATCCTGTGCAGGCATATAGCCCTGTGCCAATAAATAACATCTGTTTCCATTCATATTCTCCGCAATATCAACAACAAGCACACAATGTCCTGGGCTGCCTCCCATAAGGAACATATCTCCGGGAAGCATTTCTTCCAATGTAACAGGTTTACACTCCTTCGACAATGATAATGTCCCTGCATAGGTAAATACAGAATTTAAATATTTACGAAACTGCTCATAAGAATTATCATAGGTTTCTATCTTACTCCAACTAACATTATTTCCATTGACTTTGATCCGATAGCCATCCCTCCATTTGGTATAATTCATAAGAAAACCATTCGTCAGATGAAATGCAATTTTATCATAGGCTCCTATGGACCAGTAATATTCAGCATAGATCCTTATTACCGAATCGGCACATTGCTGAAGGTCTTTATCACCTATTTCCAGATCAAATATAGCAGCATGACCTTCCTGATAATCTTTGTTTTTACCGTTATACAACTGCACCTTGCTTCCTGATTTCTTAAGTTTAAGACTACGCAGAAATCCTGTTAATTCCTTATCATTGGATGGTATCCGAGTAAAACCGGCAGGTGTATGAATCCGAGTATCCATGGTTGTCCCGTTTTCATCTAATATTGGTAATACGTCTGCTGAAACCGCTTCCGTCTCAACCTCAGTCGGTATTGGTTCCTTGTTCGAATCTGCCGGTACGTTTGGATTATTTTGTTCATTTTTCTGTCCCTCCACTATCTTCGGTGTAGCTGAATCCTTTCTATCACAACCCGATAATAGCAGGAATAATACCAAAAGAATTAATAAACCTAGATATTTATCTATTTTTCTAAAAGTGGATGTAATTGATGTTTTCATCATAATATCTCCTCATTGATCAATATGCCAACCTTACATTAACAATACTTGCCATGACTTTCATTTATTATAACATATGAGTGTGTTTTTCCATTTAAATAAATCATTAAAAGAAAGTTCGTATTGAGTATTTAAGGTAATGCTTGATAATATCAGCATGTATTGTTTATTTAGAAACCATCAGTTTTTGATATTTTTATTATAGCGCCTATGGAAAATATCAGAACTGATGATTTCTTCATTGAACTAAAATGCTGATTTTATCAATCATTACCAGCAGATTCCAACTGCAAAGTTATAGTAATTCATATCAATAAGCTTGATTATACTTACCGTTATAGATATAATCCAATTGAGATCAGTAAAGAAGTATTAGTTTAATAAGACGATATCACTCTGACCAATATAGATAATTCTCAAAAGTAAGACGGAGGTTAACTTGTATGTATAGCTTTAAAAATGACTATAGTGAAGGGGCTCATCCCAGAATAATTAACGCATTAATGACTTCAAATACGGTGCAGCGGGAAGGGTATGGAGAAGATATCTATACTCAGGAAGCAATTGAATTATTGAAGAAAAGGATCGGCAGAAATGATATCGATATCCATCTGCTGACCGGTGGAACGCAGACTAATCTGACTGTAATTTCCGCTTTTTTAAGATCTCATGAAGCTGTTATTTCCGCTAATACCGGGCATGTTCTGACACATGAAACCGGAGCGATTGAGTCTACAGGACATAAGGTTATATCAGTAGATGTTATGGATGGTAAACTAAGTCCGCATCATATTTCGTCAGCCATAAAGTTGCATACGGATGAGCACATGGTAAAACCAAAACTGGTTTATATCTCAAATCCCACGGAAATCGGTACAATATATAACAAAAATGAGTTAGAGGGTTTAAATAAAATCTGCAAAGAATACGGACTTATTCTCTATATGGACGGAGCGAGACTGGGTTCTGCTTTAAGCTCAACGGATAATGATCTAGATCTTTCAGATCTCGCAAGATTAACAGATGCATTCTATATTGGTGGAACCAAAAACGGAGCTCTGCTTGGTGAGGCTCTTGTTATCTGTAAGGAATCCCTGAAAGAAGATTTTCGATTTATTATAAAGCAGAAAGGAGCACTACTTGCAAAGGGAAGTCTTCTTGGAATTCAATTTCTGGAGCTTTTCAGAGATAACCTTTATTTTGAACTGGCCTTTCATGCGAACAAAATGGCTGACATGATCAGAGATGATATTCGAAAAGCAGGCTTTGCCTTTCTGACCGATTCTCCAACTAATCAAATCTTTCCAATATTACCAAACAGTTTAATTCAAAAATTGTTAGTTAATTATTCATTTTATATATGGGAAGAAATAGATGACAATAATTCTGCCGTCAGACTTGTAACTTCTTGGGCAACGAAAGAGGAAGATGTAAAAGCATTTCTTCAGGATTTGAAGGACTGCATAAATAAGGGAACCGAATAATCGGTTCCCTTCGCTTACAATTAACAAAATCCTTGATATCTGATACAGCCTACAGTGCTTCTAGTTTTTTCCTTACCTCAACCGGAATACGAAATTGCTCAATTAATTTATTATAGCAGTCCTCACATAGATTAAAACGATGCACTTCTAAATCTCGTTTTGAAAAATATCCCCATTCCTTTGTTGCTTCAAACGCATCCTCTTTTAAAATGCCGTTTTCCATCTTAAGCAATTTTCCGCAAGAATTGCAGTAAATCGGAGACTCTACATTATTATTTACGTTTCCTGCCCTTTTCACAATTACTTATCCCTCCATCCCGTAAATGCATAACCATGAAACTATTATAATAGAATTCGACGAATTTTTACAGTGGGAATTAATGTAATGGTTTTAACCACATAATAACAGCATCCTCTTTCGGTTTGGAATAGAAGTCCTTTCGAATCCCTGCTCGTACAAAACCAAGGGATTCATATAAATGGAGTGCTGCCGCATTTGAACAACGTACCTCCAAAGTCAAAGAAGTAATTCCCTTTAAGCATGCTTCTTTCATTAATTGATTTAACATTTGATATCCAATTTGCTTGCAACGGTATTCTTTTTTTACAGCGACATTGTATATATTACCTTCTCCTGCTATCCCCCAGTAGCCGCAATACCCAACTACACTTTGATCGATCACTGCGACCAGGTAATTATTATTGCTATCATTGATAGCATTACAAAAGTCTTGTTCACTCCAAGGCTGTGGGAAGGTTTCCCTTTCAATCGAACTAACGTAAGGAATATCCTCTTCGGTCATTTTTCGTATTAGCATTCCTACCTCCATTTTTCCAAAGAGCTATTGCTTCATCCGTTCGGCACGCTCCCTTTCCGCCTGGGACAGCCTCAGATAAACCGGCTCATGCTGAGCAGCCGTCTGTATCTCATTACGCTCATAATAAATCAAACCCAAAGCCCCGATAGATCCGGCGCGTTGTCTGTTTAAATGAAGCGGCGCTATATGGTAATTTACTTGTGTTATCTCTTTAATGATCTCTTTATAGACAGAAATGCCATCTCCTGAGAAAATGACCTCACGACCCATTTGATTAATTTCCTTTAGAATATCCTCCACTGCAAGGGCTGCCTGCTGCCTTACTATTTTAAAATCATCTCCGTAAAATTCATAAAGCCCTGTATATACCTGATTTCTTCTGGCATCCATCATTGGACAGATTAACTTGTCCGTTCCATACAGATTATAAGCTAATGCCTCCAGAGTGGGTACAGCAATAATTGGTTTTTTCAGCGCTAAACCTAAGCCCTTTGCCGTAGCCGAACCGATTCTTAATCCGGTAAATGAACCCGGTCCTGCTGCCACTGCAATGGCATCTACCTCGGCCAAATCCAATTCCACCATCTTTACGATTTCATCCAGCATAGGCAGTAAGGTCTGGGAGTGAGTCTTCTTATAATTAACCGTATACTCCGCCAACATAGCTTCCTCTGTCACAATCGCCACTGAGGCTACCAATCCCGAGCTGTCAAGAGCTAATAACTTCATGTTCTGTACTTCCTCTCTGAGTTATTTCTTTTTCGTTTATTACAAAGACTATATCTTTTTGCATTTATTTATTTTCCATTATTGTTATTTCACGGTAATCAAAACCCTTATTAAGATTCTTCTTAATCATAACCATTGTCCTGTTTCTCGGCAAAAGTTCTTCAATTAATTCGGCCCATTCAATCAAGCAGACTCCTTCTCCGTAGAAATAATCCTCATAGCCGATTTCCTCCATCTCCTCGATATCAGCTATACGATATACATCAAAGTGGTAAAAGGGCATTCTTCCTTCCTCATATTGCTGAACAATCGTAAAAGTAGGACTATTGACTGCTTCCTTAATCCCAAGCCCCTTCGCAAAACCTTGTGTAAATACCGTCTTACCCACACCAAGATCACCGCTTAAACAATACACCTCACCTTTTTTTGCATTAAGACCCATATTGTAACCTATCTGATAAGTATCCTTTGTATCAAAACTATCTATTGTCATAAAACAATCCTCTGCTTTTAGAGTTAATAAAATAAAGTTCTTTCTGACCGCCATTATTATAGCAGAATTATATTTAAAAAGATAGAGCATCTTTACTGCTGTATGAAAATACTGCAATAAAACTCTATCTTTCATTTAATTAATTTATCTGCTCTTAATGATTAAACCTGCTATTGTTTCATAAAGAATAAAGGTTACAATACTGTTGACCCCAGCCTTAACTAAGTTAAAAGGTAAAATAGTAGGCAGTAACATCTGATATATGGCACTTCTGGGAATTCCCGAATAGATTGGAGTGAATATAATATTCCAAAAGCACATCGTTACTGTCATTGTAACTACTCCTGCAAAAAGAGCAATTACTAACTGTACTCTACTTTTCTTCATGCGGTAAATATTACCTGCGACTAAAACAAAGGAGCCAGTTGCAAATATATGCATGATGATTCCGATAATTCCACTGCCTGCACTTACCGTAATACCCTGAATGATACAAGCAATAACAGTTACAACAAATCCACTTAAAGGCCCGAATAGAAATGCAACCATATAGATAGGAATGTCTCCCGGTTCATATTCTAAGTATGGCGCCGCAGGAAAGATAGGGAACCTAATTACATAAATCAAAATGATTGATAAAGCGGCCATGACACCCATAAAGGTCAGATTTCTGGTTGTCTGTAAAGTTTTCATACGATTAACCTCCTAATTTGTGGGCTTCAACCCATACAATTGAAAAGGGAAAACTTTGGGTTAGAGAGGGAATGAAAAAACCCCGATTTTAACCATGTTAAAATCGGGGTGTTATAATTTCATTGTTTCTGCTGCTCTTCTTTCATCCAGACTTTACTGTCGGTTTTGGAATCTCACCAAATCAATCCTTGATGATTTTATAAATCATCTCAGAGTCGCGGACTATACCGCCGGTCGGGAATTTCACCCTGCCCCGAAGAATTTCCTTTATTCATTTTTACTCGTTCATAATACTACATCAATTTTTTATTGTCAATATATGAACAAGACAAATATACTATAAATAATCTGGAATCATTTACATTTCTAGGTATAGATAAAATAAAGTAAGTTCGTTTTTTAATTATTAATCATTTTATATATTACCTAACATTTTATCCTTCAATACGCCGAAAGCTTCCCTGGTATAATAATTAACGGCTAGAATTCGATCCGTTGGTGCTGCTAATCCCTGTACTTGGATTAGCCCCTGCTTCTTCGCAATACTGATTGATCGAAATATATGAAAACCATTTGTAACTATCGCAACTTTAGCATTTGGTTTTAAATATTTTTTACTGTAAAGAATATTTTCAAAGGTATTTCTTGATTTATCTTCTTTGATAATTCGCTTTCCCGCAATCCCTATCTTAATAAGATACCGCTTCATAGCCTCAGCTTCGGTCACTGCTTCCATCTCTCCCTTCCCACCGGAAACAATAGCCATCGTATCCGTATTCACTTCTAAATAAGCCGCTGCCGTATTCAATCTTTTTAACAGAGACTTGGTAATTGTTGTTCCTCTGACCTGTGCGCCAAGAATAATGATATAGTCCATTCCAGGCTCTGCTTTCTGATGCGAATAACAGATCAGAATTCCTTCAATCAGAATTAATAAAAAAAGTCCCATGCTTATAATTATAACTAATAGAAAGCTTAAGCTGCCTGATACCTTTATATTATGCAGATTCATCGTCCTTACCACAATGCTGTTTAATATACCAACCATCCCAATAATTAGCCAGAACTCGGAAAAGGTTGTACCATATCCCGAATAGACTGTGATAAGAATAAAGTATCCAAGACTTAATATACTCAAAAATAATATAATCCAAAACAGTAAATTCATGAAATCCTGCCCTTCTCACAAACCTGAATAACTGCTCTGAGTATCATTTATTTAGGTTATATGATTGCTGTTCCTATATTGATAGAATGAAAGCACCTTCCCAAAGAGCATAGTTCATTATAGCTTCATGGTTAATTGAATTCTTTTCTTAGCCACATCCACCGTTAACACTTTAACCTCAACGATATCTCCTACACTGACAACATCTAGTGGATGCTTTACAAATTTCTTATCCGAAAGCTGGGAGATATGAACAAGACCATCCTGATGAACTCCTATATCAACAAATGTTCCAAAATCTATTACATTACGAACGGTTCCCTTTAAAATCATGCCCTCCGTAAGATCCTTCATTTCCAATACATCGGTGCGAAGAATCGGTTTCGGCATCTCGTCTCTGGGATCTCTTCCAGGCTTTTCAAGCTCCTTAATAATATCGGTCAGAGTAATCTCTCCTATTCCGAGCTCATTGGCAAGCTTATGCTTATCTTTAATTTTCTTTCCAATCGTTATAATATCTCCAAGCTGATCTGCTGATTCATTACTTGAAACCGAAGTATCCGAAACCGGTATCCCATTACTTCCCACAGCTACTGCAAGTGCCTTGGCAAATGCAGTATTCTGAGATTTCACCGTAATTGTCTGTTTTTTCTTTTCTGGCTTTGACTCTGCTTTATTGGCTGTTTCCTGACCTTTATGCTTTTGTGCCTTTGCCTGAATTTCTTTGATGTCCTCTAAGGTAAGTCCTAATTTACTTAACAAAGCTTGGGTGGCTTCATAGGATTCCGGATGTACACCAGTTCCATCCAAAGGATTATCCCCACCCTGAATTCTCATAAAGCCTGCACACTGTTCAAAGGCCTTTGGACCTAATTTAGAAACCTTTAAAAGCTCGTTTCGGCTTTTAAATCTGCCGTTGGCCTCACGATATGCTACGATATTCTTCGCAATCACCTTACTGATTCCTGAGATGTGTTCCAAAAGGGACACGGAGGCTGTATTTAAATCCACTCCAACCTTATTTACACAATCCTCTACCACTCCGGAGAGAACCTCACTTAGTTTCTTCTGGTTCATATCATGCTGATACTGACCAACACCGATAGACTGGGGATCAATCTTAACTAACTCGGCAAGAGGATCCTGTAATCTTCTTGCGATGGAAGCTGCGCTTCTCTGACCAACATCAAAGTTTGGAAATTCCTCGGTAGCAAGCTTGCTTGCGGAATATACGGAGGCTCCTGCTTCATTAACGATAATATACTTAATCGGCTTTTTGATTTCTTTTAAAAGCTCGACGATCACCATCTCGGATTCTCTGGAGGCGGTACCATTTCCTACAGAAATCAGTGTAATATTATATTGATCAATTAATTTCTTTAATATCTTCTTAGCATCCTCTACCTTATTCTGCGGTGCTGTCGGATATATTACTACGGTATCCAGAACCTTACCTGTGCTGTCAACTACCGCCAGCTTACATCCTGTACGGAACGCCGGATCCCAACCAAGAATGACCTGACCTGCAATTGGAGGCTGCATTAGTAATTGTATCAAATTCTTACCAAATACCTTAATAGCTCCGTCTTCCGCCCTTTCCGTCAGATCATTTCTTATCTCTCGTTCAATAGCAGGAGCAATCAGTCTTTTATAACTGTCCTCTATCGTTGCTTTTAAAACATCATTCGTGTGTGAATTATCTTTTATAATTACCTTTTTCTCCAGATAACGAAGAATTCGCTCCTCCGGCGCTGCTATCTTTACCGTAAGAATCTTTTCATTTTCACCGCGGTTGATGGCTAAAATCCTGTGACCAGCAAGCTTCTCGATACTCTCTTCGAACTGATAATACATCTCGTAAACAGATTCCTGCTTTTCATCCTTTGCCGTGGAGGTCAGAGTTCCTTCCTTCACAGTGATTTCACGAATATAGCTGCGGTGCTCTGCTTCGTCGGAAATATCTTCTGCAATAATATCCATGGCGCCAGCGATTGCTTCCTCCACGGTACGTACTTCCTTCTCTTCTGAGAGATAGGCTTGTGCTACGTTTTCTAATGGCTCACCTGTCTCCTGAGCCAGAATGATCGCTGCCAGACCTTCCAGTCCCTTTTCCTTTGCAATGGTCGCTCTGGTTCTTCTCTTTGGACGGTACGGACGGTATAAGTCCTCAACTAGAACTAATGTTGCTGCTGCTAGAATCTGTGCCTTTAATTCTTCTGTTAGTTTTCCCTGTTCCTCTATGCTGTTTAATACCTGTGTTTTCTTATCCTCCAGATTTCTTAAATACTGCAATCTCTCAAACAAATTTCTAAGCTGCTCATCATCCAGCGAGCCTGTAGCTTCCTTACGGTATCTGGCAATGAATGGAATTGTATTTCCTTCATCAATTAATTTTACGGCTGCTTCTACCTGTTCTAGGCGAATACTCAATTCTTCTTTTATTTGTTTTAAAATATCCATTATTTAACTTGAAACATGAGTTCAAATAAGAATTCATGAATCTTTTCCTTTCTTCATAAATCAGTTGATAGTACGAATTGCCATATCTTTTATATTATTACAGATATAGCAATTACAGATATCATCGGCTTATATAATACCATGAAATACTTATGAATAAAAGCCTGAATTTCCTAATAGCAATCTGTACTCAACCTATAAAGCAAGCCCTTTCGAAGCTATCCAATGCAAGTAGAGAAAAGATTCAATATTTACTCTTTATTTTGTCTTGAGGTAAATTATGTTTTTTTATGGAAAATAATATATATTAGGCTATAATGCCTATTTGAACGCAATAATATAATTCCGATTTATATTGCATCTAATTAGATAATTAAAAATATTTTAACTAAAGGAGAATCGGTAATGAGTCATAAGTTAGTAAAAGGTATTTTATTTTCTTTATCAATTGCAATGATTGTACTATTTCATCCCACACCTGTATATGCATTAACATCAGGGGAAATTGATCAGACTCAACTGGAGGCGAATAATGCATGTGGTATTGCAGGAACTTATTCAGCAACACAGACCTTCGTTCCAGGAAAGAACGGTCAGCTTACAAAGGTTGATGTAAAGGTTAATGCAAATCAAATGATGCCAGGAAATCTTGGTGATCTACAAATGCAACTCATAGACATGGATACCAAAGCCAATTTATTTAGCACTACACTAACGAAGCAGGAAGTACTTGAAATGAAAGCCGCTACAGGATACGTTACATTTACAGTAGACCCCGGAGTACAACTGTCAAATAGTAAAAGTTATGGTATCAAGTTGTCAAGTCCTGATACAACAGGAATTCTTCCGGATGTAGGATATGAATGGTTTTATTATGCATATGCTAATCCATACGGAAGTGGATCAGATCAATATCAAAATGGTACACTTATTTGCAGCCATGCTAATGATGATGAAAAGATGCCGGGAGACGCTGTATTCAGAACCTATATGGTAGAAAAAGAAATATTACCAAATCCGGAACCAACTCCAGAGCCAACAGTGGCACCAACAGAGGAAATTGATCAGACACAACTGGAAGCAAATAATGCATGTGGTATTGCGGGAACATGTTCAGCAACACAGACCTTCGTTCCGGGAAGGAACGGTCAGCTTACTAAGGTTGATGTAAAGGTTAATGCAAATCAAATAATGCCAGGAAATCTTGGTGATCTACAAATGCAACTCATAGACATGGATACCAAAGCGATTTTATTTAATACTACACTGACCAAGCAGAAAGTACTTGAAATGAAAGCCGCTACAGGATACGTTACATTTACAGTAAATCCCGGAGTACAACTGTCAAATAGCAAAAGTTATGGTATCAAGTTGTCAAGTCCTGATACAACAGGAATTCTTCCGAATGTAGGATATGAATGGTTCTTTTATGCATATGCTAATCCATACGGAAGTGGATCAGATCAATATCAAGATGGTACACTTATTTACAGCCGAGCTAACGATGATGAAAAGATGCCGGGTGACGCTGTATTCAGAACCTATATGATAGAAACTACAGAGGAAATTGATCAGGCTCAACTTGAAGCGAATAATGCATGTGGTATTGCAGGAACTTATTCAGCAACACAGACCTTCATTCCAGGAAAGAACGGTCAGCTTACTAAGGTTGATGTAAAGGTTAATGCAAATCAAATGATGTCAGGAAATCTTGGTGATCTACAAATGCAACTCATAGACATGGATACCAAAGCCAATTTATTTAGCACTACACTAACGAAGCAAGAAGTACTTGAAATGAAAGCCACTACAGGATACGTTACATTTACAGTAGACCCCGGAGTACAACTGTCAAATAGTAAAAGTTATGGTATCAAGTTGTCAAGTCCTGATACAACAGGAATGCTTCCGGATGTAGGATATGAATGGTTTTATTATGCATATGCTAATCCATACGGAAGTGGATCCGATCAATATCAAAATGGTACACTTATTTGCAGCCAAGCTAATGATGATGAAATGATGCCGGGTGACACTGTATTTAGAACCTATATTTCTAATTAAGAAATAAATATATTGGAAAAAGGTATATAATTTTCATATGAAATGCTATCATATCAATTACATAAATTCTTGAATTTAAAAAATTAAAATTACGCCAACTGAGATTTGATTATTTTCTCAGTTAGCGTAATTTTATTGGCTCCTTCCATTAACCATATATCGAAAATGAATTCTGATTAACTATTTTGATTTCTTTTTACAATAAAAATGGTCATATAAAAGCTTTATTTCTGCAGTAATTTATCAATTACCTTGTATCCTTCTTCTACCACAATGCCGCTCATCTTCGCTTCCGCTTCATTATAATGCCAGTCATGATTCTGCGGTGCTGTACTATCATAGAAGAGATAAGGAACCGGATCGCTTGTATGTGTTCTGCATCGAATCGGAGTAGGATGATCGGGCATAACGAGCATTCGGTAATCTGCTCCCGCTTTCGCCATCTCCTCCATCACTACCTTAATTACTCTCTGATCCAGATATTCAATTGACTGTACTTTATTTGTAATACTGCCCTGATGTCCCATCTCATCCGGCGCTTCTACATGAATATAAACAAAATCATAGCCTTCTTCTAATAGAACCTTTACCGCAGCCATTGCCTTACCTTCATAATTAGTATGTAGCGTTCCGTTTGCTCCGGGAACCTCAATTACCTTCATGCCGGCTCCAACTGCAATCCCCTTTAATAGATCAACCGCGGAAATCATGGCACCCTTTACATGATTCTTTTCCTCAAAAGAGGTAAGTGCCGGTCTCGTACCTGCACCCCAGAACCACAAAGAATTTGCCTTATTAAGACCTTTGGCTTTTCTAGCTTCGTTAAGCGGATGATGGTTTAAAATGTCATAGCTTTTTTTCATCATTTCTCTTAAAATAGCATCCTCTGGCAGATACTCACCAATTACTTTACCAAGGATATCATGAGGCTGAGCCAGCTCTATTACTTCGCCCTTATCCCAAATGGTTAGATGACGATAGCTTGTTCCCACGTAGAATTTATAGATATCATTTTCCAGTTCCTTCTTAACAGCATCTATCAACACCGCAGCATCTTCGGTCGTAATTTCTCCCGAGCTGTGATCTAAAATTGATTGCTGTTCATAAGGTTTATCCTCTTCTGTCAATGTAACAATATTGCAGCGCAAAGCAATGTCCGTAGCTTTCATATCCACTCCAATACTCAACGCTTCGAGCGGTGAACGTCCGGAATAATAAATTCTTGGATTATAGCCAAGTACAGCAAGATTTGCGGTATCACTTCCGGGTTTCATACCTTCCGGAATTGTATGCGCGATTCCCAGTTCAGATTGTTTCGCAAGCAGATCCAATTGGGGTGTCGCTGCTGCCATCAAAGGTGTCTTGTTGTCAAGTGCTTCAATTGGTTCATCTGCCATGCCATCCCCAAGGATAACGATGTATTTCATATAAAATCAGGTCCTTTCTTCTTATAGTACCAGTGTATCAACAACATCAAAATTTTCAATAAACCTACACACTGACCTATTAATAATGCTTTCCTATGTTAAATATTTCGTTTGCATTATCACATTGAATTATCCTAGTTCATTTATATTAAATGCTTTCTATTTATATATTTAAACTATTAAGAAATTAGAGTATTAAAATCTTACTCTTATGATACTGATAACACCATTAAGCTCACTGACTTTTTCTTTTAATTCCTGTTCCGTGATACTATCAGTGATAAATGCATATTCGTCTATGACTCCCTCGGCCTTTACTTCTTCCACCTTACCTAATAGTTTTTGTACCTGTTCCTTACTCGCCGTAGAGTTATCCTTGATTCTAAGGAAAAATCTGTGCTGTACCTTATTGATATCAGTAAGCTCCAGCTTCTTGCTGCTCCAGATCGTCCAAATGTTCGTGCCCAAATGTTTTGCAGCATCTACAATATCAGCAACTACAGCACTTGCGGTAGGTAATTTACCGGCACCGCTTCCGTAGAACATAACATCACCAATTACATTTCCTCTAACAAAGATACCATTGAACACATCATTCACACTATAAAGCGGGTGATTTGACTTGATCATGGTAGGTGCTACCATTGCATATACACTATCATCCTTACGAATGCTCGTAGCAAATAATTTTACTTTTGCATCTAAAGCTTTTGCATAACGGATGTCAATATCCGTAATTTTAGTAATACCTTCTGTGTAGATATCCTCATAATCTACCTGCATACCAAATGCAAGAGAGGATAAAATAGCGATCTTTCTGCAAGCATCATGTCCTTCTACATCAGCTGCAGGATTACGCTCTGCATAACCAAGCTTCTGTGCGTCGGCTAAAGCATCTTCAAAGCCCAGTCCTTCTTCACTCATCTTGGATAAGATATAATTGGTTGTACCATTCAAAATACCGGTAATTTCCACAATTTCATCCGCAGTTAGAGACTGGTTTAGAGGTCTTATAATCGGTATTCCGCCACCAACACTTGCTTCAAACAGGAAGTTTAAATTTCTTTCCTTTGCTATCTTCAGAAGTTCCGCTCCATGCTTTGCAACCAGCTCTTTGTTTGAGGTAACTACACTCTTGCCCTTTAATAATGCTGACTTTACAAAGGTAAATGCAGGTTCAACACCGCCCATCACCTCACAAATAATCTTGATATCAGGATCATCTAATATGATATTTACATCATGAACCAGCATCTCCATAACCGGATCGCCGGGAAATTCTCTTAAATCCAGTACATATTTAATGTTAATCTGATCCCCTGCTCTTTTTGCTATACTATCACCATTGGTATTAAGAACTTCTACTACACCGGAACCAATTGTACCATATCCCAAGACCGCTATATTAATCATTTCCGTTCCTCCACTTTCTTGCATTTTATAATAAAAAATTATTGATATCCAATGTCATTTAAACGAATCACCATTCTTACCACAGTCCATAAATTATGAGGCTGCAAGCACAAAATTTGTTATGTAGAAAATCATAGTCTTTCACATTAACTAAAATATCTGCCTTTTCGCGGCTAATTTAAGTCTTGAAAGAACAAGGGGTTAGCATTGCTGTGCGAACTTCACAGTTCTTCCCGAGTGAATTGTTTTTAATTCACACTATTCTCTGGATACAACCTTCACATAATGTATTCCATCCATTGCCTCTATAGAATCAATTAAGACTGATGGACTTTCTGATAGAGGTAGTATCTCAATACTTAATGTAAGCAGAGCTATCCCATTAACCGGAATACTCTGATGAATGGTCAGAATATTTGCTTCACACTTTGCCACCTGATTCAGCACCTTGGAAAGAAGCCCCGGTTTATCATCCATCTGAAGCATAAAGGTTATCGTCTTCCCTCTGGTGTTCTCGTAAAATGGAAAAATATCATCCCGATATTTATAGAACGAACTTCTACTAATTTCTACTGCATCTGTTGCCTCCTGAACTGTCATGACACGTTCAGAATCAAGAAGCCTCTTAGCCTCTACAACCTTTAAAAGAACCTCCGGCACAGCTTTCTTTTTAACAATAAAATATTGGTCTGCATTCATTTCTTGACACCTCCTATTTTCCTAAGGGAAGTCTATTCAATCATTAAGATTGTTGTATGTATATCAAATACAATTGTCTTTCTAAGAAAGAAATACTAACATATATTGATTCATTTTGCAAGACCATTTTTCCTATGTTCAAAATAAAAAATAATATTTGTAACATATGCTTGAAAGCCATGTTATAAATATTATTTTTTTTGTTCAATATTAAACTCTTATGTCTTTGAGTAGTCTTTGCAGGGCGGATATCTAATGAAGTTCTATGAGAAATTTCTGCTCAATGCTTAATCAAATCAATCAGTGAAAAAATAAGTAGAAACAGGAATGGAGCAATAACAAAAATCAACCATAGAATAGCGTACATCGAATTTGATACATTAAGCACTGAAAATACAATCATCAATATCCCGTCAAACACGAATATCCATCCCGTAAAATGATATGTTCTATGCCATACGGCCTCTTCATCAGATGCCCAAGGCAAGCGAAAACCGATATAACGACATTTTGGAATGTAATTTCCTAAAATGAATATGAATAAACCACACATTATCATGCAAATTAATGAGATATTAATACCATAGTCCAAAGCATACATATAAACGATTGCCATTGCTAAATTAACTATAACTGGCATTGAATATATTAAGACCCCAGATAACTTTCGTCCAAGTTTATATTTTTCATCATCCATCTGGTATCTCCAATAAACAAGTGCCTGAATAAGCATTATTAACAACGGTACAGCAAATATGACAAATGCCTTTGTTGCATAATGATCTGGTTCATTATTATTATCAAAATGAATCGCAATACTTCCGGGTAATTTAGAATATAGAATAATTCCTATCAACAATGGAAGAAAACATAAAAATTCTGATAAAATAAAATTTTTAATATCATTATTTGTTTTCTGTTTCACCTAAAAATAACCTCCTTTTTTTCTGAGTTTCAGTAGCTTGAGTTACTTCAGTAACTACAGTAGTTTTAGATTTTAATGGTTTTCATTTTTTGAAAATTGGGTAAACCATAGCATTATTTCTTCGAATACTGAAGTATTTAAATCATAAAAAATATAATTCTTTTCCCTTCTTTCATATATGAGCTCTGCCTTCTTTAGTTGCGTCAAATGATAGGATATCGTCGCCCCTGTCATGTCAAATCTTGCTGCTATTTCTCCAGCAGACATTTGGCCATCCCTCAGCATAAGCAGTATTTCACGTCTTACCGGATCTGACAATGCTTTGAACGTATCAGCAAATCCCATAATTATCAACTCCTGTATCTATTTAGAATAATTTCTAAATAGATCATACTACTTCATAACATAAAATGCAAGAGCTATTTAGATACTTTTCTAAATAGCTCTTGCATAAAACAATTTTATTCACTGTTCTTTAACTAACTCCCACAACTTCTAAAATAAACCTATTACCAAACGGACTAAAAACATGTATCATCTTCGATCTCCATGGTTGAACTGCAGGAAGGTCTATGATATCTATTCACGGCAGTAATAATTGTTCATGATTGTCTAGTCCTAAAAATAAAAAGGCCTCTAATATCGGCCTGTTGCCGTATATTGAAGCCTTTCGTATATTCCTGTACTATTCTTTTATTTTTTTAACTCCAGCCACCATTTTCTTATGTTCTTCTTCCGTTAGAATTCCATTCTTGTCCAACATAATAACTAAATGGTCGCCTACCTTTGAAATCAATTTCAGATAGGAGGTATCTTTGTCTTTCAAAATAACAGGTACTTCATTCATTTGATCTGGATTCACCTGAACAATTTCCGCCATTTTATCTACTTCAAAGGCAACCTGCATCTCATTTACGGATGCAATAACAAATCTTGTATCAGCATCCGGTTGTGTATCTTCCAGGCCAAACTTTCTTCTAAGGCTATACACAGGAATGATATCTCCTCTTAAACTGATCACTCCTTTAAAATTCTGTGTAAAGCTTGAGACTGGTTCAATTGTTAAGATTTTTTCAATTGCAATAACATCCATAATGTCGAGACTATATTCATCCTGTCCCAACCTAAATATTGCCTGTTTTGTACTTTGCATTGATACTCCTCCTTTATGGAAACAATTAGGTTAATCGCTTTGTACATTCCATTTTAGATAAGCATTGATAAACGGGTCAAGGTTTCCATCTAATACACTGCCTGCATTTCCGATCTCTGCGTTGGTACGATGATCCTTCACCAGAGTATAGGGCTGCATGACATAGGATCTGATCTGGCTTCCCCATCCAATTTCCTTTGTTTCACCACGAATACCTGACAGTTTATCCAGATTTTCCTGCTGTTTTAACAGATACAGCTTAGCCTTCAGCATTTTCATCGCCTTATCTTTATTCTGCAACTGTGATCGTTCATTCTGGCATTGTACAACAATATTCGTAGGGAGATGCGTAATTCGGATTGCTGAGGAAGTCTTATTAACGTGCTGGCCACCTGCTCCACTAGAGCGAAATGTATCAATTCTGATATCCTCGTCGTTAATCTCGATTCCGGTATCCTCTTCAATATCTGGCATAACATCACAGGATACAAAGGACGTTTGCCTCTTACCTGCTGCATTAAATGGAGAAATACGCACCAAGCGGTGTACTCCCTTTTCTGACTTCAAATGTCCATATGCATTTTCACCGTTGATCTGCAGCGTAACAGATTTGTAACCAGCCTCGTCTCCATCTAGAAAATCTATCATCTCTGTGGTGTAGCCCTTCTTATCTGCATACCGCTGATACATACGGCACAGCATGCTTGCCCAGTCACAGCTTTCCGTACCTCCTGCACCCGCATGAAGTGTCAGAATTGCATTATATTTATCATATTCCCCTGATAACAGGGTGCTAAGCTTAAGCTCCTCAAAATCCTCTATGAACAAATTCATGGCTTCTTCGATCTCTGGAATGAGACTCGAATCATTCTCTTCATTACCCATCTGTATTAAAGTCTGAACATCCTCAAAACGCATTTTTAAATGATTAAATTCCTCAATCGTATCTTTCAGATTCTTTAATTCCTTCATCACATTCTGGGTTCTGTCTGCATTATCCCAAAAGCCCGGCTCTTCCATTGTTTGCTCGAGTTCTTTTACGCGATCACTTTTCCTAGCAAGGTCAAAGTGAATCCCCCACTTCTATTAGTGGTTTTTCATAAGTACTTAAAGTATATTTATACTGATCTAACTCTACCACCAAATCACCTCTTTTATATTATATCGTATTAATTTTTTAAACTCAATAGGTCTAATTTTACCCTTAAACTCTGTTATATTCTATTTAAATTATATTATGCATTTCTTCCGCAGCAGAATTTATATTTCTTACCGCTTCCGCAAGGGCAGGGATCGTTCGGTTGAATTTTCTTGCTCGTACGTTTTATCGGAGCATTGGCTACACTATCATCCCTGTTCGTTCCGGTAACCTTAGCTACCTGCTCTCTTTCTACCTTCTGTTCAATACGAACATGCATTAGTGCCCTTACTGTTTCTTCCCGTATGGAAGCTGTCATACTATCAAACATGTCAAAGCCCTGGAATTTATACTCAACAACCGGCTGACGCTGACCATATGCCATTAGACCGATACCCTGACGCAACTGATCCATGTCATCGATATGATCCATCCATTTGTGGTCAATCACCTTTAGCAGAATAACACGCTCAATCTCTCTGATCTGTTCTGCTTCCTGGAATTCTAACTCTTTCTCTTCATATAGCTTAACGGCATCTTCCTTAAGCTGCTGTATCAAATCAGCCTTCTGCATATGATTTAGCTGATCAGCGCTAAATTCAATCTTCTTTAAAGGAATGATAGGAAGAAGTAAATTATCTAACTCTACGAGATCCCACTTATCCGGGGATTGGTCTTCACTGATACAGGTATTTACACTATCTTCAACGGTATCTGTAATCATGCGGTAAACGGTATCGCGCATGCTTTCGCCATTTAATACCCTTCTTCTTTCTTCATAAATAATTTCTCTTTGCTCATTATTTACCTGATCATACTCAAGGAGATTCTTTCTGATACCAAAGTTATTATTTTCAATTCTCTTCTGCGCTTTCTCTATTGCATTGGTAAGCATCTTGTGCTCAATCTGCTCTCCCTCTGAAATACCAAGGGAATTAAAGATTCCCATCAACCGCTCAGAACCAAACAGACGCATAACATCATCTTCCAGAGAAATAAAGAAGCGGGATTCACCGGGGTCACCCTGTCTACCGGAACGACCACGCAGCTGATTATCAATACGTCTGGACTCATGGCGTTCCGTACCAATAATCTTGAGTCCGCCAACTTCCTTTACGCCTTCCCCAAGTTTAATATCAGTACCACGTCCGGCCATATTTGTTGCTATGGTAACTGCCCCATACTGACCTGCATCTGCTACAATTTCTGCTTCTAATTCGTGGAATTTCGCATTTAATACCTTATGAGGAATATTCTGCTTTTTTAACAGAGTACTAATTTCCTCGGAGGATTCAATTGTGATTGTACCAACAAGAACTGGTTGTCCTTTTTTATGAGATTCCACAATTTCTCTGATAATTGCATTTAACTTCTCTTTTTTTGTTTTATAAACAGCATCCTGACGATCAATACGGGCAACAGGAAGATTTGTCGGAACTTCAATAACATCCATTCCGTAAATTTCTCTGAATTCCTTTTCTTCTGTAAGAGCAGTACCAGTCATACCAGATTTTTTTGCATATTTATTAAAGAAGTTCTGGAAGGTAATCGTTGCAAGTGTTTTGCTTTCTCTCTTTACTTTAACATTCTCTTTTGCCTCAATAGCCTGATGAAGACCATCACTATAACGTCTTCCCGGCATAATACGTCCGGTAAACTCATCAACAATTAATACCTCGTCCTCTTTTACTACATAATCCTTATCTTTGAACATCAGATTATGTGCACGAAGAGCAAGGATGATATTATGCTGAATTTCAAGATTTTCCGGATCCGCAAGATTTTCTATATTAAAGAATTTTTCTACTTTCTTAACACCATCTGCAGTCAGATGAACATTCTTTTCTTTCTCATCAACAACAAAATCTCCGGTTTCCTCAATCTCTTCTTTCATCAGTGCTGACATCTTAGTCATTTCACCCTTAGCTTCACCTTTGGTCAGCTGTCTTGCAAGAATGTCGCATACTCGATAAAGCTCGGTGGATTTACCACTTTGACCAGAAATAATAAGCGGTGTTCTAGCTTCATCAATAAGTACAGAGTCAACCTCATCAATGATTGCATAATGTAAATCACGTTGAACAAGCTGTTCTTTATAGATAACCATATTATCTCTTAGATAATCAAATCCCAATTCATTGTTGGTAGCATAGGTGATATCGCAGTTATATGCTTCACGGCGCTCATCCTTTTCCATACTGTTAAGAATAACACCTACCGTGAGTCCTAAAAATTCATGAATTTGTCCCATCCATTCAGAGTCACGTTTTGCCAGGTAATCATTAACCGTAACGATGTGTACACCTTTACCTTCCAACGCATTCAAATATGCTGGCAAAGTTGATGTTAAGGTTTTACCTTCACCAGTACGCATCTCAGTGATACGACCCTGATGAAGAATGATGCCACCGATCAACTGAACACGGAAATGTCTCTGTCCAATGACACGCTTTGCAGCTTCTCTTACCGTAGCATATGCTTCCGGTAATAAATCATCTAAGGTTTCACCATTCTTAATTCTATTTTTAAATTCTGTTGTTTTAGCTTTTAGCTCTTCATCAGAAAGCTTAACAAAATCCGGTTCTAATGCCTCAATTTTATCAACTAACGGTATAATTCTTTTTACTTCGCGCTCGCTATGAGTGCCGAATACCTTTTCTAACATACCCATATTAATGTTCACTCCTGTAATGATACATATTTGATCTAAAAATCATTCATTTAACATTGTAACATTTACCTTGCTACTATTCAACTTAATTTTCTGTGACTAAAAAATGAAGGTATTATAAACTTTTTATGTCCAACCAGTTCTTTGCGTAAAGTCTATAACTTCTTGATGATGCATTGTACATATCTGCTACTGATTGACCGATATGTCTATGCATGGAGAGCGAGCCTTGGGGAGGCATAAGAACCTTTGTCTTTATCTGGCCTAGAATATTAACGTTTATACGGATTAAAGCTCGCATATAATACATGCTCGCTTTACGCTACGCTTATCCATAAAAAGGAGAGCGGTCCTTCGTGCAAGCACGAGAACCGCTCTCCTTTTTATGGATTAATCCGTTTAAACGTTAATATTCTGGTTCGATGAGGCCGTAGGTGTTACCTTTTCTCTTGTATACTACATTAACCTCGTCGGTCTGCGCATTACGAAATACATAGAAGTTGTGGCCAAGTAATTCCATCTGTACACAAGCTTCTTCAGCATCCATAGGCTTAATTGCAAATCGTTTTGTCTTAACAATTTTGATGGTATCATCTTCAAAATAATCATCTTCCATAAAGGCCTGATTAAAATTAGAAGCTGCCTGCTTATGATCAATTAATTTATTCTTATATTTTCTTAACTGACGTTCAATGATCTCCTCAACCAGATCAACGGAAACATACATATCATTACTTACTTGTTCTGCTCTAATGATATTACCTTTTACCGGTATTGTTATTTCTATTTTTTGTCTTTCTTTTTCAACGCTGAGTGTTACATGGATTTCAGTATCAGGAGTAAAGTATCTCTCAAGTTTTCCAATTTTCTCATATACAGCTGTCTTTAAACCTTCCGTTACCTCAATATTTTTACCGCTGATTATATAACGCATAATGCCCAACTCCTTTTTGTCTTTCTCTTGTTTAGCATTCATATTTCTTTGCTGACTTCATTATACCATACGGCATAAGAAGTGACAAGTTACTTTGTATAGAATTGGCAGATCTCTAAAGCTTTATTCTTATAAAATATTAAAATATGTCATTTTTTTACTTTTCATTTTTCTAAATCCTTTATATTCAAACAAAATTTTTATTTATTTATCAAATTACAATAATATTTCCTTATTATCCGACAATAGCTATGTCAAGCAGAAAAATTAATGTTTTTGAAATCTAATGTCGATTTAACATAAGTTACAAAACGCATTTTCGTTATTGACACTATAAAATGCATGCGACAAGAGTAGTGTATTAATGTGGATAATGTGGATAAAACGGTGTATAACTTCCTTTTATCCAAAAACAAGGCTTCTTCAATGTGGATAACTTTTTGATAAATTGGAAAGAACAACAAAGGATATTCCATTTTTTGTCATTTTGTTTAAGGCTTTTGTGCAGTTTGCACATTTAATGCTTTGTCAATAGGTATTTATGATAATTTTTTCAGCGAAAATAGTATGGAAATAGTTTCTTAAAATTAATCAATTCAACATTTATTCTATCATTTATCATATTTTCTTAATTCAATTTCACATACTCACGATATACCTCAAAATACGAGTAAGGGCTTTGAAAATAGCTAAAAGTAGCAGAAAAATCAGTCATTCCCGAGTCTTCAAAAGGTTTTACACTAAAATTATACATAGTTCTAATTGATATAAAGATAATGGACAAGAGGATTCTTTTCCATGACCAAAAAACACGAAGTATAAAGATAAATATTAAAACGGCTCTAAATACAGTAATGGAATAGGATTCAAAAAACCCTACTCCAACTATTGAAATAGAGCCGAAATAAGAGAAGGCTGTTACATAGTTGTTATCCTTAGGAAATAACAATTATGTAACAGCCTATATTTAATACACATCAACATACTTCAAATAATCCCTGTTCAAGATGTTTTTCATACCGATCGACTTTATCCGCAAGAAACGGTGCTAATCCTACAAATTCAGCTCCATATATCTTCTTATTATCATTTGTACAGGTACGAACGATATGAATCACTCCGTAAAAGAAATCATTATTACTCAAAGTAATCCTACATCTAAAATAATATCCTAACGGCAGGCTTGCTTCACTGACAAAACCAATTCCGCTTCTTGAAATGTCGGATACCGATACTAATGCATTAAAATTCTTTATTACAATATAATCCTGCTTAAAAATCTCATCCACTTCTAAATGCAATTCAATTGGAAGTCTTTTGTGCCGTCTTCTTTCTAACATATTATATGATTGCATATTTTATCCCCTACTCTAAATATTAAACTTCCAATACCTATACTAAAATATTTTAAGCCCACGACATCTTTCCCATTCTTATTATATCATATGGAGATTATTTTTCCAAACAGATTGAATAGAAATTTTTATTTAAAAAAGTCCTGCCAAAGTCAATAGACTTTTTAGCAGGACCAAATATTATCAAAATTTAGTGAATAATTCTCTTTATACAATAGATATCTCTGTATTTATATTGGGATGTTATAATTCCTTGTCTACTAGTTGCTGCATGAACGATCTTTCCATTGCCTATGTACATTGCAACATGGGTAACTCTACCTCCGCTTGCATAAAATATTAAGTCTCCTGGAAGTAAATTGCTTTCACTTACTCTTGTACCTGCACCAGCTGCCTGATCTCTTGAGGTTCTTGGAAGACTATATCCAAAGTCTGAATAGATAGCTCGTACAAATCCAGAACAATCTGCTCCTCTAGTGAGACTTTGTCCACCCCAAACATAAGGATTACCGACAAATTTTAATGCATAATTAACAACTTGTGAACGAAGCGAAGCATTTGATGAGGAACCGGAATTATTTGAACCGCCACTGGAAGAACTGCTGCTTGAACTTCCTGAATTATGCGGTCTTGTCGTACCACTTGAATTATTAGCTGACCTTCTCTGTTCTTCTTTCTTTTCAGCTTCTTGCTGCGCACGTTTTTCTTTTCTTTCCTTTTCTGCCTCGATTGCTTCTTCCTGACGTTTTATTTCCTTCATAGACATTGCATATTTAAATTTTACTTTAATTGAAATAAAATCTTTACTAACATATCCTGTATATTCTTCATTATTTGAATCATCATCACCCAGTAAAATCTTAGCCCAATTATCATACTCCTTGGTTACTACATATTTTTCACCCAAAGGAATTAAGGTTAGTGTTGAAGCATCCGTACTTTTCTTATCTCTTACTCTAAGAGACTTTGTATCAACGACTGTCGCATATTTCGTAGCATATTTATCTACCATAGGCTTTGCTTTTTCCCCTATGACAAGGAATTGTGTTGCAATATAGCCGTTCACTTTACCGGATTTTATCTTAACCCAGTCACCATCAACATTCTTTAATATATTTGCTGCACAGCCTCGATTCAGCCTTCCTACAATAGCGCTATCGGTTGAAGCACTTTTTCTTACATTAACATAGTCATCTGCGATACAAACCGCAAGATTTTCATAGAGTGAATTCTTTTCTTTATTTGAATCCATCGAAGCCGCATATGCTTCTTCAATTTCTTGATTTGTAGTATTATCCAAGATAGCCGAGATTCCAGCTATACCCTGCTCTGAGGAAACAAAACTATCCGCACGGGCAATTACAGACGGTATAGACAAAAAAAGTGCAGTCGACACAATACCTGCAGCCAACTTCAAGGCTTCAATTCTTCTCATGTATTTTACCTCCCAAGCTCTCCTAATCACATTCAACCTAATTTTTTTTAATAAAATTATTACAGAATTATTACAGCCATTGAGGTAATTATAACAAAACTGATACAAACTGTCAACAATAATAAGACTAAAACTGTAGAAATTACCAGTAATTATTTAATAAATTTAATAGATTTCTATCATTTACGAAACACTAAAGCTGATTTAGATATTTTTCTACTGCTGTAATGGCATTAGCACCATCTGCAGCTGCAGTTATTATCTGTCTCAGGTGCTTTGTTCTTATATCTCCTGCTGCAAAGACTCCCGGAATATTGGTTTCACAGTTTTCTCCTGCAATAAGATAGCCACTGTTATCGGTTGCTACTATCTTTTTATAAATATCGGAGTTCGGGGAATATCCTATAGCAATAAATACACCCGTAACCTCATGAGTATTCGTTTCCTGTGTCTTGATGTTTTTTACATCTATGCTTTCTACCTTATCTTCTCCATTAATTTTCTCAACTACCGTATCCCAGAGAATTGTAACATTTTCAAGAGCCATAAGCCTTGAGGTGATGCTTTTTGAGGCTCTGAATTCATCCCTTCTGTGTATGACATATACTTGTTTGCATAATCTTGCAAGAAAGATTGCATCCTCTACGGCTACATCTCCACCACCGACTACTGCAACTGTCTTATTCCTGAAAAATGCACCATCACAGGTAGCACAATACGATACCCCCATACCTGATAGTTTGTCCTCACCTTCTATATTAAGATGGCGCGGAGTTCCTCCTGTTGCAATAATTACACTCTTTGCTTTATACTGAGTGCCATCATCCATAGTTAATATTTTAGTATCTCCTTCAAGGACAAAATCGGTTACCTCTCCGGTAACAAAATCTACTCCCAGATTATCGGCATGTTCCCTGAATTTCAAGCTCAGATCAAAGCCACTGATCCCCGGGGTTCCCGGGTAATTATCTACCTCATAAGTATTGATAATCTGACCTCCGCTTAATCCAGCTTTTTCAATAATAATCAGATTTAATTCAGCTCTTATGGCATAGATAGCTGCTGCTAGACCAGCTGGACCAGATCCAATAATAATGACATCGTAAACCATACTATCCCTCCTTATATGTCTTCTTTTTTGGATTTAAAAATATGACAATGATTATTAGCAATCATTGTCATATTTATTCATTAATAAGTTTATTCCTGTACTGACTTTCTTACAAGGGCATATATCCAGACTTTATTATCTATCTTGTAATCCTCGCATTTCTGCACATCTATTAATTCTACATCCTTATGTCTTACAAAGAGATCTTTTAAGGTTCTTGTCCGATAATCTTTATAGAACCGACCATCTCTCTCTCCCTCAAAATCGCCGTAATGGAAAGACAAGAACAATACCCCGTTATTTTTTAAGCCCTTAATTACTTTCGTTAAAATGTCATCTATTTTATCACTGGGAACATGCAGTAAAGATGCACAAGCCCATATTCCGTCAAAAACATCGTCAAAGTCCATCTCATCAAATGATAAGTTCAATACATCCTGTCCTATGTGTATACTTGCTAAAGCACACATTTCCTCAGAAGCATCCATTGCTGTTACATCAAATCCAAGGGACATAAAATATGCGCTGTCCCTACCAGACCCACAGCCTAGATCTAATACGCTACCGCCTTCAGGCAAACTTTGTGTGAAGCGGTTCCAATATTCCTGCATATTAACATCCACCGTCTTTTCAAAATAATCTGCTGCGTTCTGATTATAATACTCTATCGAGTCCAATTA